>CAZJUM010000109.1:0-8912 GCA_964549175.1 uncultured Pseudomonadota bacterium
AGGTAAAATCATACAGACTCCATAGCTCTTCGAGACTATGGAGCCACCAGAGAAAGATTAGCTGAACAGTTACAATAATAAGCAAAGAGTGTGCCAGACTCTAAAATATTTATAACTATTTGAATTTATTAATAAAAATTAAACCGCACAGAAGGTATATATTTTTTGTGTGGATATTTTAGATACAGGTTTAGTATTCACCTGTATAAAAAGTATACACTTGCAAAAAAAACGAGGTTAAGCATGGTGTCAAATCAATGACCTTGATGGCAGAAATTTCCGTACAATGAAGGAGTTAAGAGTTCAAGACATATTATAACCCCCTGTAATTTTGGTTTCCTGAACAAGTCAAGGGCATACATCAGCCTTATTGAATATTTATCTGACGTATTGTATCAGTTAAAAAACAGATAACGTATAATATTTTTCGCACATTTAGAAATTGAAAAGATGGTCTCAACCTGGTTATTGTTTAGTCACCAACAAAAACATAATCAAGGAAAGGAGACCCTCTTAGAAAAGAATTATACACAAAATTTGGATAAAGTCATCAAAATTATTGATGAAGCTAAAATCAAAGATCATCTCGGAGAAATGGTAAGAGGCACGGTTGAAGAGACTCTTAACGAAATGTTGGACGCTGAAGCTGATAAATTTTGTAATGCAGAAAGGTATCAGCGGACTCGATACAGAACTGACACCAGGGCCGGCTGTTATCAACGAAAACTTCATACCAAAGCCGGAGAGGTTCAGTTGAACGTGCCAAAGCTGCGACAACAAAAATTTGAGACGGCTGTCATCGAGCGGTATAAACGCCGCGAATCTTCAGTTGAAGAAGCCATGATCGAGGTGTATCTGGGCGACGTATCGGTGAGGCGTGTTGAAGACGGGTGTAGTTGTAATATGATGTTATTTCACTGCAAATATAATTAAAAATACAGGAGTTTTCAACAAAAACAATTATAAAAAGTCATCTGTTGTAAAAATGATTATCTCGCCAGATAGTACAATTAGGATCCGGGGTGTCCCGGAAAAAATCATTATTCCGCTGCAAAAACGATTACAAAGGGCGGCCTGTCTGTAAAAATCATTGATTGCGGGGTGTGACATCGCACCTTAATCGTCCGGATGGAGGCATTCGACCCGAATGGAAGGAGCATGTATCAGCGGGTTCTGGTGATGGCTGAATGCCAAGATGTCCTTTTCTCCTGCCGGACACACCACGGCCTCGACCATATCCTTTGAGGCAGTTTACGCCTTCCCGGTGGGGACTGGGACAGGAAGAGATTCGGCTAAACTCGGTTAAATTTGGAAAGAAAACTTGATTTTTTCATTTCATCTATATATCTTTAACCCTGTTTAACCTAATGTCGCCGGATTGTGCCCCGCTGGGATACTGTCCGCTTGAACAACTTGACGAGCCGTTTGGACGGCCCTCAAAGAATAATGGAGTCGAAAATGGAAGACAGATGGTTGTCCGTAGATGAAATTGGAGACTATCTCGGGATCAAGCGGGATACCGTCTATAAGTGGATCAGCGAAAAAGGCATGCCCGCCCACAAAATCGGCCGTCTTTGGAAATTCAAGAAAGACGAAGTCGATACCTGGGTTCGTGACGGGAAAGCAAGTGATTCTAAAAAGGGTGAAGATCAGTGAAGCAGTCTGCTTTTAACCGGCGGTGGAGCTGAATACACAAATCAAGAAATTTGAACAAGAGCTCAAACAACTGGCTGCGAACCTGTAATAAGAGAGGTTTAATCATGAGAAAAATGGATGGTAAAACAATGGACATCGTAGCCGAAAACGTTGGCAGACTGAAGGAGCTGTTCCCGGAAGCCTTCACCGAAGGCAAGGTTGACTTCGAGGCCCTGAAGGAAGTGCTCGGCTCATTTGTGGATGACCGCGATGAACGCTACAGCTTTACATGGAACGATAAAAGCAAAGCCCGGATGATTGCCCAGACACCCAGCACCGGCACCCTGCGTCCCTGCAAAGAGGAGTCGGTGGAGTGGGACACCACGCAGAATATTTTCATTGAAGGCGATAACCTTGAGGTCCTCAAGCTCCTGCAAAAGAGCTATCACAAAAAAGTGAAGATGATCTATATCGATCCGCCTTACAACACTGGCAAGGACTTTGTGTATAAAGACAACTTCAAGGACAACATCAAAAACTACAAGGAAATCACCGGTCAGGTAGATGGTGAAGGTCGTAACCTCTTAAACAATCCGGAAACCAGCGGGCGCTATCACACCGACTGGTTGAATATGATGTATCCGCGTTTGAAGCTGGCTCGGAATCTATTGAAGGATGATGGGGTGATTTTTGTTTCAATAGATGAGGGGGAACACACGCGTTTAAGAGCTATAATGGATGAAATATTTGGTGAAGAGAACTTTGTTTCTGACATGATTTGGGCTGCCGGAAGAAAGAATGATTCTAAACTAATTTCAGTATCTCACGAGTACATTGTCTGTTACGTAAAAGATAAATCATACCTCACTGAAAATAAAATATTGTGGCGACAAAGAAAGAAGGGGCTTGAGGATATTTATGCTGAATATAACCGGTTAAAAAATCTCCATGGCGACGATTATGCCACTATGACAACGGGTTTGAAAGAGTGGTATAAAAATCTTGCAGATGGGCACCCGGCTAAAGCACATAAGCATTATTGCCAAGTAGACTCAAGGGGTGTCTATTTCGCAGATAATATTTCATGGCCAGGAGGTGGCGGACCGAAATATGAAGTTTTGCATCCGATTACAAAAAGGCCCGTCAAAGTTCCATCAAGAGGTTGGACAACTCCTGATGAACAAAAAATGAGAGATTGGATAGCTGATGATCAGGTTCATTTTGGAGTTGATGAGTCTTCAGTACCCTGTTTAAAAAAACATCTTGAAGATAGTGAAATGCAAACTCCGTACAGTGTCTTTTATCGAGATGGGCGTGCAGCAAGTAAGCGATTAAGAACCCTAATGGGGGAAAGTTGCTTTGACTTCCCAAAAGATGAGCAAGTATTACAAGAGCTGGTTGCAATGTCGACGAATGAGGGTGATGTGATTCTTGATTTCTTTGCAGGTTCAGGAACTTGCGGTTATTCTACTATGCTCCAAAATGCCTTGGATAAGAACAAACGAAAATTCCTTCTTGTTCAACTTCCAGAACCTTTAGATTCAACATATAAAAATCAAAAAGTGGCAGTTGAATATTGTGACCTAATAGGAAAACCTCACAATAGCGCAGAACTGACAAAAGAACGCATCCGCAGGGCAGCCGCCAAGATCAAGGAAGAGTTAGTCACAATAGAACACACGGAAAACACTGAAAAAGAAAATAAAAATTCTGTGCCTTCTGTGTGTTCCGTGGTTAAAAAAGAATTAGACCTTGGCTTCAAGGTGTTCAAGCTCGACTCCACCAATATCAAACCCTGGGAAGTTGATTTTGACATGACAGAGCGCACCCTCGAAGATTTTATTTCCAATATCAAGACCGACCGCCGCGAGGAAGACGTTCTTTACGAGGTTCTGCTCAAGTATGGTCTGGATTTGACCCTGCCTATTACGGAGCACACCATCGCCTGTCAAAAGGTATTCGATATCGGTATGGGAGCCCTCATCATCTGCCTGTCGGATTCCATCTCCCTTGAGGTGGTCGAAGGCATTGCCAAGTTGAAGGATGAGCTTAATCCGGAAATCATGCGGGTGGTATTCAAGGACTCCGGTTTTAAAGATGACGTGGTCAAAACCAATGCAGTTCAGATTCTCAAGCAGGCTGGCATTGTCGATGTAAGGAGCTTGTAATTATGAACCACCAAAAGCACGAAAAGACACGAAAGAATAAGGCAACCACAGAACACTCCGAAAACACAGAAGAGCGGCGTTTAACAACGCGGGATGAGTTGACCGACTTTCTACTTTATACTGCTCCGGATGGCCAGGTGAAGGTGGAGTGCATTCTGCACGACGAGACGATCTGGCTGACTCAGGATCGCATTGCCGAACTTTTCGACGTACAGCGTTCTGTTATAACCAAGCATCTGAAGAATATTTTCGAATCGGGCGAATTGGAGGGAAAAGTGGTTAGTTCCATTTTGGAACATACCACTCAACACGGTGCGATTGAGGGGAAAACTCAGACCCGATCCGTCAAGTTCTACAATTTGGACGCCATCATATCCGTCGGCTACCGAGTTAACTCATCCAAGGCTACACAGTTTCGCATCTGGGAGACACAACTGCTGAAAGAATACATCACCAAGGGTTTTGCCATGGATGATGAGCGGCTGAAAAACGGTCGTTATTTCGGCAAGGACTATTTCCGCGATCTGCTGGAGCGAATCCGCTCCATTCGTGCTTCCGAGCGTCGTATATATCAGCAGATCACCGACATTTTTGCCGAATGCAGTATCGACTATGATCCAAAGTCGGAAACCACCCGAAATTTCTATGCCCATGTGCAGGATAAATTTCATTTCGCCATCATGGGGCACACGGCAGCAGAAATCATCTATCTGAATGCCGATGCCGAAAAGCCGCTGATGGGCATGATGACCTACAGGAATGCGCCGGATGGTCGTGTGCTAAAATCCGACACCACTGTCGGAAAGAATTATCTGTCCGAAGACGAGATCAAAAAACTGGAACGGACCGTCACAGCGTTTTTTGACTATATCGAACGCATCATTGAAAACCGCACCACCTTCACCATGAAAAACTTTGCCGAAAGTGTGAACCGTTTCCTGGAGTTCAACGAATACAAAATCCTTGAAGGCTATGGCTCTGTCTCTCACAAACAGGCCGAAGAAAAGGCATTTGCTGAATACGACAAGTTCAACAAAACCCAGCGCATCGAATCCGACTTCGACAAAGCCGTTAAACAACTCACGGCCCCAAAGAAAAAAAGAGACAACCATGAATAAAAACATCCGTGTCCATTTGTGTTCATTCGTGGTTTCAGATTCTTCTGTGGGTTCTGTGGTTAAAAACGGAGGTGCACGATGAAGATACAATTCGATCCGAATCTGGACTTCCAGAAACAGGCTATAGAATCCGTTGCCGGTGTATTTGAAGGGCAGGAAATTTGCCAGACCAATTTTACGGTAGCTCCGCTGCAATACACCAATCAGCAGGTCATTCCCGGCATGGAAAACAATCTGGGTATTGGTAACAGACTGAAGCTATTACCCGAGGATATCCATAAAAACATTCAAAAGATACAGCTGCAAAATGGACTGGCGCCTTCCGACGCCTTCAGCTCCAAAGACGGCATTCATCTGACCGTGGAGATGGAGACCGGAACGGGAAAGACCTATGTCTATCTGCGATCCATTTTTGAAATGAACCGGCTCTACGGATTCACCAAGTTCATTATTGTGGTGCCCTCCATCGCTATCAAAGAGGGCGTGGCCAAATCATTAGAGATTACCGCCGAGCATTTTAAAGAGCTCTACGAGAATGTGACTTTTGATGCATTTGTCTATGACTCCAGCAAGCTTTCCGATGTAAGAAATTTTGCCACCAGTCCGGATATCCAGATCATGGTGATCAACATCGATGCTTTCCGAAAAAGCTTCACCGATCCGGAAAAGGAGAACAAAGCGAACATTATCCATCGTTTTCATGACCGGGGCCAAGCCGATTGAATACATACAGGAAACCAACCCGATTGTGATTGTGGATGAACCCCAGAGCGTGGACACCACGTCAAAAAGTAAAGAGGCGATTGCCTCACTCAACCCGCTCTGCACCCTGCGTTATTCGGCTACTCATGTAAACAAGCATCACATGCTCTACAAGCTAGATTCGGTTGATGCCTATGAGCAGAAGCTGGTTAAACAGATTGAAGTTGCCGGAGTTGAAGTCAGAGACGGCCACAACAAAGCCTATATCAAGCTCTTGAGCGTAAACAATGAAAAGAGCCCGATTACCGCCAAAATCGAGATCGATTGTCGCATGAAGAACGGCAGCATCAAACGCAAGGCCGTGGTGGTTTCAAGTGGTTCTGATCTGCTGGATGCAAAATACAGCGGTGGCCGTGATATTTACGATGGTTATATCATCGAGGATATCTATTGCGAAAAAGACAATGAATACATCAGCTTCACCAGTAAACCGGAAATTCTGAAACTCGGTCAGGCCATCGGCGAAGTTGACCCGGATGGTTACAAGCGCCTACAGATCCGCAAGACCATTGAGGAACATCTGGATAAGGAGATGCGTCTGCGTCACCGGGGCATCAAAGTCCTCAGCCTGTTTTTCATCGACAGAGTGGCCAACTATCGCTGGTACGACGAGGACGGCAATCCGCAAAAGGGTAAATTCGCTCTGATGTTTGAAGAGGAGTATGGACGGGCAATCCGCAAACCCAAATACAACACTCTTTTTGAAGGGGCCGATTTGGATACCGGTGCAGCCGGTGTGCATAACGGGTATTTCGCCGTCGATAAAAAAAAAGACGCTGCCGGCAACGAAATGCTGAAAGACGCCTCCGGTAAAACCGTTGCGGATGAAAGTGCCTACAACCTGATCATGAAGGAGAAGGAGAAGCTGCTCAGCTTTGATTCTAAACTGAAATTCATCTTCTCACACTCCGCCCTGAAAGAAGGCTGGGACAATCCCAACGTCTTCCAGATCTGTACGCTTAACGAAACCAATTCGGTTATCAAAAAACGTCAGGAAATTGGCCGTGGCCTGCGTATATGTGTCAATCAGGATGGCGAGCGGGTTCATGGCTTTGAGGTCAACACCCTTACCGTCATGGCCAATGAATCCTATGAAAAGTTTGCCGAGCAGCTGCAGAAAGAGATTGAGCAGGAAGAAGGCATCAAGTTCGGTGTGGTCGAAGAGTACCTCTTTGCCAACATTGTGGTTCCGATAGACGACTGCAACAACGAATACCTTGGTGTCGATGCCGCCAAAAAGCTTTGGGATCACCTGAAAACCACTGGCTATATTGATGCCGAAGGCAAGGTTCAGGGTTCTCTTAAAACGGCCTTGAAAAGCGGTGAACTGGAACTGCCAGAGGAGTTCAAGGCACATGCACCTCAAATTGCTGCGGTGCTGAAGAAAGTTTCCGGTAATCTCAATATCAAGAATCGTGACGACAAGAAAAAGGTGTCCCTGAATAAGACCGTATTTTTAAATCCGGAGTTCAAAGAGCTTTGGGACCGGATCAAATACAAGACAAGCTTCAGAGTGGATTTTGATGTGGAGGCTCTCGCCTCAAAATGCGCTGAAGAGATCAAAGCAAATCTACAGGTGGGCAAAGCCAGGTTTATTTACCGAAAGGCCAAGACGGAGATTGACCGTGGCGGCGTTCACACAGAGCAGGTTCAGGAAACCGCCAGCGTTTATGAGTCACGGTCTTTTGATCTCCCGGATCTGATCACCTACCTCCAGAATGAGACCCACCTGACCCGCAGGACAATCGTTAAGATTATCAACGACAGCGGTCGTCTGAAGTCATTTAAGAACAACCCCCAGAAGTTCATCGAGCAGGTATCGACTATCATCCAGCACCAGATGCGCCTCTTTGTGGTAGACGGTATCAAGTACCACAAGATCGGTGATGACTACTTTTACGCTCAGGAACTGTTCAGCGACAACGAGCTGTTTGGCTACCTGCAGAAAAATATGGTTGAAAGCCGGAAATCGGTCTTTGACCATGTGGTCTACGATTCCGATGTAGAGCGGGAGTTTGCTACCGCTTTTGAACGAAGCGACGATATTAAACTGTATGCCAAGCTCCCGGACTGGTTCAAAATCGACACTCCGCTGGGCACCTATAACCCGGACTGGGCTGTGTTGATTGAGGTGGATGGCAAAGAGAAGCTCTACTTTGTAGTTGAGACAAAAAGCACCTTATTCACCGATGCGCTACGCCCGACTGAAAAAGCCAAGATCGCATGCGGTAAGGAACATTTCAAGGCTCTGGGCAAAGAGGTTGAGTTTGTCGTCACAAATGCGTTTGAGGAATTTTCAGGGAAGTACGTGTAATCCAAAGGGAGAATGGGCAGATGGTTTCGTCAACAACAACGGAGTGTTTAACACAAAGGCCAAAGTGGCTGCAGGTTGCAGCCAAGCGCCTGCTTGAATCCGGCGATCTGAATGATGCCGCTATTTCAGAACTGGCAGTGTTGTGTCAGCAGGAAGCTCAATGAAAATCCTCCACACATCAGATTGGCATTTAGACCGCTCCCCAGCGTTGCCCTGTTCCCTGGGCAGGTATTTAACAAGTAGCCATGGAAATGGTATGAAATCAAGAATATTTTGAAAAAGAAAAATCGGAGCCTTCCTAACATTGCAGATTGTACTCAAAAAGGGGGCAAGTCAATGGAAACAAAAAGCGCTATTCCTTTCTTGAAGTGGGCAGGAGGGAAAAGGTGGTTAACTAAAACAAACCTCAACCTCTTCCCAATTAGTTACAATAGATATATTGAACCCTTTTTAGGGAGTGGTGCAGTTTTTTTTAATCTACACCCCAAAGAATCCGTTGTTTCAGATATAAATGCAGATTTAATCAACACATATCTTGCAATCCGGACTGATTGGGAAAAAGTATGCGACAAATTAAAAAAACATGAGAAAAGACATTCACAAGAATACTATTATGAAATGAGAGGCTCAAATCCATATTCAATTTCTGGCAGAGCAGCAAAATTTATATATTTAAATAGGACTTGTTGGAATGGTTTATATAGAGTGAATCTAAAAGGCATTTTTAATGTACCAATAGGTACTAAAAAAATGTGATTTTAGATACGGACGACTTTGAGTATATCTCAAAACTTCTCTGTAATTCTAAGCTACTTACTAAAGACTTTGAAGAAGTTATAGATATGGCTGAAGAGGGTGATTTATGAGTTATAGTTGATTCTTGTGTTTGAGAGTGAAGTGGCGTACCCCTTTGTT
>CAZJUM010000110.1:0-8817 GCA_964549175.1 uncultured Pseudomonadota bacterium
TAAACAAAGGGGTACGCCACTTCACTCTCAAACACAAGAATCAACTATAACTCCACCCGAGAAGTCTATTACTAACCTGAATTCGATATAACTACACCGCTATTGGCAGTTGCCTTAATGCATCGGACTCTAATTTTAAAGACGGCTTTTTCTCCTGATAAGAGTAGGCCGCTGAAGCTCCGAGCAGATTAACCAGAAAATTTTTTACACTACGATGGCGGGAATGCTCAATTTGAGAACTATTCTTCAATTGATCATTAATGGTTTCAATAAGAGAGCGTTTTCTGAGCAAGATCTTTTCAGACGCTGTCAGCTCCCAAATCGATCCGGATCACTGGATTGATCTCCGATCAGAATTTTTGCCGGAAAACCCTGAAAAATCAGAGACTGGAAGTTGATAACATTTTTTCAGACCGGTATGATACGCAGAGATATAGGATGACCCGTTGAATATTCTCAAAGCCCGCTGAAAATGCGGCGGCAGAGCTACCATTATCCGCACCGACCCGATAGATCCCGACACCGTTATCCTTACCGCCTGATGTGACGATAAGAAGTGCCGGCGGATTTTTCAACTGCTGCTGACCTTTCACCAGGAAATCACCCCGCCGATTCCGAATTCCCGACCATCCGTCAACTTTGTTGATGTTCACTGAGTTTCTTCTTTTTTCTGATGGCGTCCCCGCTGATTATTCCCCAATCCGGGGTTTAAAAACCCCATCTTTCAATGGTATAAAGGAAACGCTAAAAGCATATTCTCTATCAACAGAGCTCTACCCCCTGTTGACGTCACTTTAGTCCGCGAGACCGAACCCACCAACTTTAGCTGGTGGTTGTTTAGTAGGGAGGTAATAGTTTAGAAGAGAAGAGTTCTTATGATTTAAGTTTTTCGGACAGCATCCAGTTACTTCTCCCATCTCTTTTTTTCAACTTCAGATCTGACAAAGGAAATCAGTTCATTTACGGGATCATAACCTTCTTCCACTAAATCCCATTTGACATCACCAGAAACACTATATTCGTAGCCTGCAGGTTTGTTGGTCTTAACGTCAAAAGCCCTAACAATAATTGTAGAACCTTCCTCACGAAAACGAATTTCATACTTCTTTCCTTCATACTCGAATGAAACAATTTCAGGTAATGACACAATATCTCCAAGATATATAATCAATTGATTAGTAAGAGCACTCGGCTCATTAGCATTTTTTTCTTTGAGAGAAATCGCTAAATATAAAACTTATTGAAGACAGAATTAAAAGTCAAAAAACCCAGCCCAAATCCAAGCCCGGTTTAGCTCATTTTATAATTATCTCCAGTATAATTCCATTAACTTCCTGAACACACGAATTCACAGTAAAAAAAAAACAACAAAATAGCTATGATTTGAACGAAATAGTGCGAGTAATGCGATTGATATGAGATATAGAAAAGATATTTTGGTGGAGGTGGCGGGGATCGAACCCGCGTCCCAAAGATAGGATCAATAGTTTTCTACAAGTTTAGTCAGATTTTTATAATCTCGCGTTATCGATTTCGCTAACTGACGAGCTCACGTAACCCCACCCATTTAAAGATCACCGGTTAGTTAATGGGAAACCAAGCGGATAAGCCCGATAAAGTGACACGATCTCCTAAGTATCGGACGTCATAGGCATCGTGCTCATACTACGCTGCTACCGCAGTGCTGTTGAGAGTATAATTGCTATTATCAGCAGTTAAATTTTTGGGCGATTTTTATAGTGGCCATTCGTCCAACCACTACTTGCTTACACTATTAATGCCTTATCCAGGTCGAAATCCTTGACACCCCCATTTTGAGGAGAACTGATTGAAAATCAGTCAGTTGAGGTTTTTTAATGACCGTTTAATCTCAAGCCTGGCATCTTTTTCCTTTAATGATGCTCGCTTGTCATGCAATTTTTTCCCGCGGCATAAAGCCATTTCCACCTTTACTCTTCTTTCTTTAAGATACAAACTAAGTGGGATCAATGTCAACCCTTTTTCCTTGATTTTTGAGTAAAGTCGCATGATTTCTCGGCGGTGCATTAAAAGCTTGCGATTGCGGTTTGTCTTATGGTTGTGAATGTTCCCAAATTTATAAACACTAACTTCCATCTGACAAATATCCAATTGCATACTGTCTGAAATTTGGCAGAAAGCCTCGCTTAGTTTCACTTTCCCTAATCGAATACTTTTTACTTCCGTGCCTTGTAACGCGATTCCTGTTTCAAAAGTCTCCAATATCTCAAAATCATGTCGGGCTTTTCGGTTTCTGACAATTGTTTTGGAAACCATGGTAAATCAGGGAGGTTGGGTATAAAAGAAAAAAGATTTTCAAGTGATTATGTCGAAAAAAACCAAAACTATGACCGATTTAAATATAGATATCAAGCTATTTTTTAGCTTCTCTGATGAGTGGATACCTCCCTTTGGTAGATTCGAGTTTACTTATTTGGCGAAGTCCCAGGGCGTATTTCCTGGTGGTTTTGGTACCATGGGTGTATTTGAAGTGATGGCGTTGACGTGGCGTTTGGTTTTTTGAAGGAAGGATTGGAGAAGCTTTGTTTATAGTTTATGGGATCGGTTGACGGGATGTCGGAAATCGAAAGAAGATTGAGGTAGGGCAATGGGATTAAAAGTCTAATTTCTTCGATCGATCAGGCCCTGTTTGGGCTTGTATTTCGCGTGATTATCAATACAATTACTCAGGAGTAACAAAAGGGAATTTGTCGAACGTTTACGCAGCAGAGCACAACATGGAACAAAAAAAGTTAAATCCTTATACTCAGGCTATTTGGAATTGTATGCGGCAATTTAAGGAACTTGAGGAAGATCCCGAACTGGACGAGCCCACTTGTCAGTTTTTGGCCAATATGATTCAAGGACGGTTCATCCAATATCTAGCCTCCAGAATGTGTCAGTTCTATCGGATTACGGATAAAGAACTGGAAAATAAGTTGATCATGACATTGATGAGCATATTGAGTGACAAGTTTTTCGCGGTATTTAGAGAAAAAGTTAATGATGATCGGGCGATTGTCTTTAAAATCGCCAAGCGGATTGTATCCAGTGAAGTTACCCATGAAGCTACGACTCAGAAAACTGACGCTCTCTTTCGCTTGATTAGTAAAAAACACTTCGACTACCAAAATTTCAATATTATCATCAAATGGATTAATTCCAATAGTGAAGTGGAGAAAGTTATCTTCTTTTCCAATATCCAAAAAAAAATAAAGGATCCCAACCTGATCAAAGCGCTGCAGTACATTGTTCAGAATGATCGGGACGGTATTGCTCCGGAGATTTTTAATCGCTATTTATTGAAAGATAAGATAGGTCGCCTGCATAGCTTGGTCAAAACAGGCGACTGGAGAATTGAAGCCGACTTTGTCCGGCAGCAATCCTCAAAAATGATTGCGTGGTGCCGCTATATGAGTTGTGTGTAATCGTGGATTAACTGACTTTTATCACACTTAATCCCATTCCCATACTCTCAACGACTTTTTGAAGTTTCTTTTCAAGTTCCTTGATTTTTTCCCTGGATTTACGCCCTACTCTGATTTTGTATAGTTTTTGTCCCTGATGGGAAACTTCCAGTACGTGAGAATCAAAATTCTTCTGCCGAAGCTGTCGCGAAAGAAGATTGGCTTTTTCCTTACTCTTGGTGACAAATACCTGAATAGTATAAATATTTAGCGATTTACTAGTAATTGTTTTTGTATTCGGTTGCTTGGTCACCTCCGCGGGTTTTGCTCGATCTTTTAATTGATCTTCTCCTTGCTTAATTGCCGTATCGGTTTTTTTCAACGCATTTTCAACGTTTTGCCTCAGAGTATCTATTTTCTGAGGATCATCTTTAATATCAAATATTTTTAAATTTTTCGGTATGCTCAGTTCATCTTCTTTTACAGCTGCTGATTCGCTAAAGCTCTTTGAGCTAGTAGCTTCATCAGGTTTTCGCGAGGCTTTACCAAAAATAACCCCAAGATAAAATACGGTCACTCCGGTTAGCGCAACCATGGTTAAAAAAAGAATGAGCCCTTTGATGTCCAGATCAATGGTAAAATGTGTGCTATTCTTTACCGAATATCTTTTGTTGCCTGACTTTTTCATAGTGTGAGTATTCGGGAGTGTTATAATTAACAGTGGTAAACCCCCGGCTAAGCCGAGGGTTTCACAAAGGTTTGACCGTGTAAGTATAAATTTCATAAAGTCTTAAGGTCTTTTTTAAACTAAAATAGAATGGAGGACTTTATGAAAGATTTTAAGAGTTTATGTCATACAAAAGGGGATTGCAAATACCATATAGTTTTCATTCCTAAATATCGTCAAAGAGTTATTTATGGCAGAGTCAGGAAGTATTTAGCTAATGTTTTCCATGATCTGGCAAAGCAGAAAGAATCAAGAGTTCTCGAAGGACATCTTTGTGTCGATCATGTTCATATCTGTGTTTCTATTCCGCCAAAGTTATCTGTATCCAAGGTAGTCGGATACATGAAAGGTAAAAGCGCAATAGCTATAGCGCGAGATATCTTTGGATTTAGACAAAACTTCAAAGGCAAAGGTTTCTGGGTTCGTGGTTATTATGTTTCTGCGGTAGGACTTGATGAGGATACCATAAGAGAATATATAAATAACCAAAAACACTATGATACCAAAACCCATCAGGTATCGATATTCGACTTCGCAGACACCCCCCTTCAGGGGGATAAAAAGGTCCCCTTTGAGGAGCTCACATTTTAAGCCCCCGGCTTTGCCGGGGGTAACTTAACTTAAGAGTCGGGATCAGGATGTTTTTATTGTTATTGCTTCGGACCAGTATACCGTATTAAGCAAATGATTATTGAGTCCGAAAATAGAAGCAAATATAGGCAAATATGATATAATCTCAGCTATCTGGTTCAATATGCATTGGGATTTCTAAACCCATAGAAAAGCAAAAGAAAAAATATTTTAATATCCAACCAGATTGACCAATACGCTAAATGATAAATGTCATATTCGATCCTTTTTTCCGAAGATAAGGTAAACCCGAACGCGCGAAAAATTGAAAAATTATCAGTGATGAAATACTTAAAAATAAAAAATAGGCCGAATGAGGCGAGAAAAAGAATACTTGCGATAATAAAAAGTCAGTCCGAGTAGATGATCCAGAGAACAATATTGGCGTTGATGATGGAGCGTAGTTCGGCTTGGTAGCTTGAAATACGTTTGGGCGTGTACATCTTGCCGTATATCAGACAAATCCCGCCAAAGAACATGACCACGGCACAAGCACGAAAGTAGATCCTTAGTTCCGGAATCGAACTTGATTCCGGATAGGCGAATATATAGAAACGTATGTGGTATGCCAGAATCCAACAGGCGCCAACGATTAAAATATCGCCTAAAAAAAGTATGGAAATAAATACTTGTGCTTGTTTTTTCAGCAATCGCGGTGCGGTTTGTGAGAGCTTTTGTTTAAATTGATATCACCAAATTGTCGCGCATGCTATATGATTCGGTCCGGAGCAAAGCGGTGTTCTTTTTCTCAAACTCCATGATCACTTGTGTAAGCGATTCCCGCGATTATTCGCTAAAAAAGATCTCGGAGGATTGTTCCGGGTTCCCTTTTTTGCTTGAATAGTTTCAAGAGCGCCTCTTAATACTGAGGTAAATCGCATGTCTAATTTTAAAAAAATAGCATATTGAACTGATTTTTTAACGCCTTAACTGTCTGATTATCCAGTTTTGAAGTTTACGTTCGTTTTGACAATCCACCAGGTCTTTTATATTACTGAGGGAAATTTCGGCCCTGGCCATGCTCTTATGCCCACCTGCCGATCCAAAAGCACCAAAACACTTTTTGGCGACATTACCTGAATGACGGCGGTATCCATCGCTTCGGAAAATAATTATTAATTTATTGCCATATAATCCGGATACGATACTCCAATGAATATTATCGATCCTTAAAAAAAACTCGGCGATCAATACACACACATCCGGATTACTCACTGAACCCAGATTGACAAAAATGCGATTTTTACGACGTGATTTATTATCGATGGCTTTTTTAAAAGTTTTTAGAAATGAGATATTCATCTCAGCCTGTTCGCACTGCCGGGATAAATTAATATTGGCAAAAGGGTGCAGATATTGAAAAGCCCGAATATCCTCCAAAACAGCCTTTCTTGAGAAACTGCCGGTATCGGTTTTGATCCCATAATGGAGGGCTGTCGCTAATCGCATGGACGGTATGATTCTGGCCGCTTTTATATACTCAGTCATGATACTTGAGGTGGCCCCATACTCGGGACGAATGTCGCGAAAAGGAACCTCCACTGCGGTATCCGGGTGATGATCAATGACAATATCGGGTTTTAAAGGGGCAAAGGCCTCGTTATGATCGGGTTGGGAATCCACATATACTATTTTGTTAAATTGGGAAGGGTCAACAGAAGTCAATGGAACCAGGTTAACTCCCAACAAACGAACCATTTTTAGATTGTCGGGTCGTTTTATGCGATTGATGGTGGCAATGACAACGGCCGCGGATCGGCGCCACATCAATCGCTTAACAGCCATGGCACTGGCTATGGCATCAGGGTCAGCGTTAATTGGGATAAGAATTCGATTGTCGTTCGAGAATTGCTCATAAAACTGGCCGATTCGCTTTTTCATAATAATTGGTTGAGATGTGAGTCGAATCAGGATTTGAATTTGAATAAGCGTATAAAAATATCCCGTAAACCGACATGATAGGCGGTGAAATAAAAATGGGCAAATTGTTTATAAAACCAACGATGACTCTACCGAATATTTGTTTTAAAAAGTTCCTGGTAAAGCACCAATAATAAAGGGATTAAAAGATGGGGTCTTATCCGAATTACATATCCACTTCGTATCTACTCAGAACTTATAAAAAAAGTGTAAAAAAGTTCATTTTTTACTTGACAAGGTTTTTGACGGATTTTTGTTAATCCGCCTACATTAGACAGTTTACAGAGATTTGGTACTGTATGGACGATAAAAAGCCTTTGAAGGGCTTTTTGTTTTCCGCGAACCCCTGAACGCCGCTGAAAAATAAAAACAGATTCTAAGCCCATACAGAACAAAAAAATCCGCTTTTAAAGCCCGCGGTGGCTCCGTAATGGCATAGCCTTGCGGCGTCTTAAGGAAAATCATACAGACTCCATAGCTCTCCGAGACTATGGAGCCACCAGCGAGAAATTAGCTGAACAGTTACTCCACTTCATAAATTAGAATTTCCATTTGCTTTATATATGAAGTCATTATTCTCTCAACATTGTCGGGCCGGGAAGGCGCTTAGTGGTACGTGACAAAAAATCCGCGAAAGATGACCCAAGGTATACGAATATCCTATTGAAGTCGTTTGTAACCAGAGTTCATTTGCTCAAACAATTTGCCGATAGGATCTTGAACCTTGCTTAAGTAAATCATGGCAGCGATGATGTATGGTTTGAAACCGGCCTCTTTATACATCGGAATTCTGTAGCGATCAAACACTGACGCTTGAACTTCACCTTTCTTACAACTGACACCGGTGATATCAGCAGGTAGGCAGTGCATATAAAGTGCTTTGCCATCTTTGGTTGTTTTCATCAATCCCTCAGTACATTCCCAACTTTTGAAGTTAGCGTTTTGACTCAATAGTTCTTTTTCCAGCGCATCGATTCCCGCATGGTCATCTTCATTATAAAGCTCAGTTCGTTTTTTCATAGCAGCGAAAGGAGCCCAACTCTTTGGATAAACAATATCAGCGTCTTTGAAAGCATCCGCCATGTTGTTTGACTTTGTAAAGCTTCCGCCACTGGCGGCAGCGTTTTTCCTGGCAACTTCTTCCACTTCCGGCATGATTTCATATTCTTCCGGATGAGCCAATGTGACATCCATTCCCAATCGGGTCATTAAACCGACTATTCCCTGAGGAACTGATAGAGGCTTACCATAAGACGGGGAATATGCCCAAGTCATAGCAATCTTCTTGGCTTTTAATTGGTCAATCCCGCCACAAGTGTTGATTAGGTAAAGTGCGTCCGCCATCGATTGAGTCGGGTGATCGATATCACATTGTAAATTTACCAAAATCGGTCGTTGCTCCAAAACTCCTTGTTGATAGCCATCAACAACGGACTCGGATACTTCATTCATATAGACATGACCTTTACCGATATACATATCATCGCGGATCCCGATTACCTCAGCCATAAAAGAGATCATGTTGGCCGTTTCGCGAACGGTTTCACCATGAGCGATTTGAGATTTGCCTTCATCCAAATCCTGAACTTCCAATCCTAGCAGATTACAAGCACTGGCAAAACTAAATCGAGTTCGGGTGGATTGATCTCTAAACAAGGAAATTCCAAGTCCGCTATCAAATAGTCGGCAGGAGATATTATTGGTTCGAAGACCCCTTAAAATATCCGCGACCAAAAAGTGAGCTTTAATCTCATCTTCGGATTTTTGCCAGGTTAAAAGAAAGTCATTGTTGTACAGCTTATCAATATCCAACTTCTTAAGTTCGTTAAGCATGTCGGTGATCTGATGCAGATTCATAATTTACTCCTCAATTAATTTATATGATTATGTACAATTCGCAAGCTCACTTCTTTGATCACCCCCTGTCATTCCCGCGAAAATGGGAATCTAACAATAAAAGCCTAAGAAACCAAATGGTTTTTCGGATGCCCGCATTCGCGGGGATGACAGATATTCTAAACCGTTCCGTCCGCATACCATCGGCGGATGTTCGCATTCGTGGGGATGACAGGCATTATTGGCAAATTAGAATGCTAATAGTACATAATCAGGTTA
>CAZJUM010000111.1:0-8813 GCA_964549175.1 uncultured Pseudomonadota bacterium
CATAGCTCTTCGAGACTATGGAGCCACCAGAGAGAAATTAGCTGAACAGTTACCCCGAATAATCAATTAACAGCTATGAAACAGGTCAATTATCGTGATCTTTTAATTCTGATTCACCCTTATCGCGCAAAATATACTAAGGGTGTTATCTACGCGATGCTCTCCGGGATATTCGCTTTTTTGGTTCCCCTCATCGGCAAAACCGCCATTGACGGAATCATGAACAACGAAATGGCCGAACTGCCGGAAATCGCGATGCTGTTGATTCGTTTTTGGGGCGGAAGTAGCGTATTGGCCCAGCATTTATGGCTGGCGGGCATACTGCTCATCATTATTAACTCACTAAGCGGTTTGTTCTTATACCTGCGCGATCGTATCACCTCGATCGCTAGCGAATCCATCGCGAGGGATCTCAGAAATCGGCTTTACGATCATTTGCATCATGTCCCTGCGGCATTCCATACCAAAGCCGATACGGGTGATCTGATTCAACGCTGTAGTTCCGATGTGGAAACGGTTCGAATCTTTTTGTCCAAACAAATTGTTGCCATCGGGCGATCAGTGATTTTGCTTTTGCTGGCAATACCCATGATGATCCGTTTGAATATTTTTATGACCTTTGTTTCACTTGCCATGATACCCGCGGTCATTACATTTTCTGTTATTTTCTTCAAGAAAGTACGCCGCACTTTTTTACGCGTTGATGAAGCCGAAGGCGCTCTAACAACAGTAATTCAAGAGAATTTAACCGGTATTCGTGTGGTTCGGGCGTTTGCGCAGCAAGATTTTGAGTGCGATAAATTTAAAAGCTCCAATGCCCGATACAAAACACGAGAGTTTCAACTTGTCAAAATCTTGGCTTGGTTTTGGGGGATCACGGATATGCTTTGCTTGGGGCAAATAACGCTGGTTATCTTTATCGGGGGATGGATGGTATCGTACCAAGCCATTAGTGTCGGGATGTTGTTCGCGTTTATGAGCTACTCAAGTATGGTGATTTGGCCCATTCGTCATATGGGCCGAATACTGGCGGACACCGGAAAAGCACTGGTCGCTTACGGACGTATTTGCGAAATATTGGACGAACCCGTCGAAAGTGATGAGGTTGATCACCCAATTGATTTCCCTGAGAGGACGCGCGGAAACATTCAATTTCGTGAGGTATCATTTTCATATCAATCGGATCAACCAACCATCCGTCATCTTAATTTTAAGGTATCAGCTGGGGAGACAATCGCGATTGTAGGTCCTACCGGTTCCGGAAAGTCAACCCTCATCAAATTATTGCTACGATTATACGACTATCAGAAGGGATCAATTACCATCGACGGTTTCGAATTGAATCGGATTAAGCGGAAAGTCATACGTGGCCAAATCGGGACAGCGTTGCAAGAGCCCTTCTTATTTGCTCGAACGCTTCGAGATAACATAAAACTCTCAAAAATCGGTGCCAGTGATCGCTCGATGGAGTCCGCCGCGAAAGCCGCTTGCATCCATGATTCGATCATGGATTTTCAGCAGGGTTACGACACGGTAATCGGGGAAAAGGGCGTTACACTATCAGGAGGCCAAGCCCAACGAGTCACATTATCTCGGACATTTCTGAAAAACGCGCCGATCTTGATACTGGATGATTCATTAAGTGCCGTGGATGCCGGAACCGAGCAATTGATCTTGGATATGCTCGATCAACGACATGGCAAAAACACCACCCTAATCGTTACACATCGCTTATCATGCTGTATCCGTGCTGACAGAGTATTGGTGATGGGAAATGGGAGCCTCATTCAGGAGGGTACCCATGAGACTTTAATTACAAAGCCAGGATTTTATCAAAACGTTTGGCAAATTCAACATTCATTTGACCAGGAGTTAGATCGTGAGTCAGTCATTCATTGAAAAAGAGCTTCAATCCGGTTTAACATTGGATGTTTGGAAAAAACTGTTTTTTAAATACATACTGCCTTACCGAAATCAATTCATATCGTTAATCATAACCGCAATTATCGTGGCAGCGGCAGAAGCCTGCTTCACTTTGGTGACCAAGTTGGTTATTGATGAAATAGTCGACCCTCAAATGAATGCCGATTTATGGTCACTCGGAGCGATTTATTTACTGCTTCTGAGCATAGAAGTCATTTGTGTTTGGACGTTTATCGTACTGGCCGGAGGAATATCAACCCGCATGATGTACGATATCCGTAAAGACTGTTTTCATCACTTACAAAAGCTGTCGTTCTCTTTTTACGACAAGCATTCGGTCGGATGGTTAATGGCCAGGCTGACATCCGATTGCCACCGGTTAGCTGGCATTATCGCGTGGGGAACGTTAGATTTGTTTTGGGGTTTGCCATTTCTACTGGGAATAGCCGTGGTTATGCTCGTGTTGGATTGGCAATTGGGGTTGGTGGTATTGGCGATTGTTCCGATTTTGATATGGATGAGCGTTTATTTTAAAAAAATTATCCTAAAAAGTTCTCGGCAAGTCAGACAGGCCAATTCCAAATTAACCGCTGCCTACAACGAAAGCATCAATGGAATATCCACCAGCAAGATACTGGTTCGTGAACAGGCCAATTTAATTGAGTTTCACGCTTTAAGCAACGAAATGATCCGAGTTTCCGTTAAAAACGAATTAAGAATCGCAGCTTATTTCCCCGCTATTATCTCTTTAGGCAGTATCGCCACCGGATTAGCGCTTTGGTTCGGGGGCGTTAAGGTTATGGCGGCTTTAATAACATTGGGTACCCTTGTGGCGTTTATGCGCTACACCATGTCATTTTTTGATCCCGTTTTGGAAATCGCTCGAGTACTTACTGAGCTTCAGACAGCACAAGCCGCCGCCGAAAGAATTTTCGGTCTGTTGGATACGATCCCGGAAATCAATGATGACTCCAAGCTCATTCAACCAATCACACATCAAACACCGACATCGTGCGACCCTGATTCTCAAATCAAGACAATCACATTCGATCAAGTAGATTTCCGTTATGAATCCGATCAGGATGTGCTCAATCAATTTAATCTTCAGGTGATGGCCGGTGAAACCATCGCGTTAGTCGGTGTTACCGGCGGAGGGAAAAGTACCATTATTAATCTACTCTGTCGTTTTTACGAACCAACAAGCGGTCAAATCCTGATCAACGGAGTCGACTACCGCAGGCGGAGTCTAAACTGGTTGCAGTCAAAACTGGGTATTGTCCTGCAAACCCCGCATTTATTTAGCGGATCAATTTATGAAAACATTCGATATGGTAATTTAGGAGCCTCCGCGCACCAAATTAAGGAAGCCGCAAAACGAGTCTCCGCTCATGGATTTATCACAAATATGAAAGACGCTTATCAAACCGAAGTCGGAGAAGGCGGCTGTAATCTGTCAACCGGTCAAAAACAATTGATTTCCTTTGCGCGCGCGATACTGGCCGAACCTCAGATTTTCATCATGGATGAAGCCACATCGGCTGTTGATACTCATACCGAACATTTGATACAAAGCGGGTTGGGTCGTATATTAAAAAATCGAACCAGTTTCATTATCGCCCATCGGCTGTCTACGATCCGTTCTGCTGACCGAATACTCGTGATTGATCATGGGAAATTGAAAGAGCAGGGAACTCATCAAGAATTAATCGCGCGAAAAGGCGATTATTTCGAGCTGTATAAAAAACAATTCTGCTTTGAAAAAGAAAATGAATTGTTTCGAGGAAGCGATAAACAGGTCGGATAATTAATTTTACCGTATTTATTCAGAACTTATTAAAACGAGTTCACGGAATCAGCGCAAAAGAAAATAGACAAGTATCTGACCTGTTCCGGAAAGGGGCGTGGGGGGCAGCTGAAGGTGGGATTCAACGACAAGGCCATTACCGAAGCAAAGAAATACTCTGGCTATTCTGCCCTTGTCAGCAATCAGGCGATGGACACATTTACAGCACTTGAAACCTATCGGTTGCGAGAAAAAATCGAGGAACTCTTTGCAGTGCAAAAGGGGAGGCCCGACGGTGCGCGACCGCGCACATGGTACCCGGACAATCTGCGTGGAAAACAATTCACACAATTTGTCTCGCTGGGCTATCATTGTTTCCTGATGAAAAAAATAAAGGAAGTACAGGCCAAGCTCAAGAAAAATGAACCGGGAAAAACCAAATCACTTATCAAGCTCGAAAAGAAACTGGAAAACTGGCTTGCGCAACGTTCTCTCGCTCAGATCCTGGATTGGTTCGACTGCATTGAAACCACAAAGGTACAGACTGCCATGGGCAGCTATCGATGGTCCGCCGAATCAGTCGCCAGAGACAGGTTGTTCTTGAAGTACTTGGGTGTGGATACCGAATAGTGTACGCTTTAGCCGACTTTCAGGTTAATATTGACTGTATGCATGATAAAAAGTTGGCCCGGAATCGGACCAATTGTGCCGTTGATTCTTACCCCCCCAACCAGAGGTCAACCAGTAATCCCATAATCACAGAAACGGCGATGATGACAAAGATATAGATGCCGGTTGCTTTCTTCCCGATAACTTTAGAAATAACGGTAATTGAAGCCGCGTTGGTAGCGGGACCGGCAAGTAAAAAAATCAGTACGGCACCCGGCGAAATATCTTTTAATAAAAAGACCGCGGCAATTGGTGTCGACGAACTAGCGCAAACATAGAGAGGAATTGATATGCCCAGCATTAAGATCATGGAAAGATAGCGATTGCCGAAACAATCATTGACGATCTTCGGAGATAGAAAAACCGTGATGAAAGTGGCAATCACAATGCCCAACATGAACCATCCCCCAGTATCTTTGACCAAGTCAACAAACGCAAATCGCATCCCCTCTTTGAAGCGATCTGAAAATGACTGCTTTTGTTGAACGGTGCATTCGTAGGTCGAATTACAATAAGCATCAATCGGTTTAAGAGACTGCTCGCGAGGAATCTCATTGTGGTCCAACAAATTAATCAGAATACCAGTGGTCGCGGCAGTTACAAAGGCCGCGAGCGGGCGAAGGATGGTAAAAAAGGATCCCAATAAACCATAAGTTATAGCAATGGAATCCATACCGGTTTCCGGTGTGGATATCAAAAATGACGCGGTTGCCCCCTTACTGGCTCCTTGCTTACGGAGGCCGGCTGCCGCGGGAAAAACCCCGCAACTGCACAGAGGAATAGGAACACCAATAGCCGATGCTTTGATAACCGACCAGAATCCATTGCTTCCCAAATGGCGAGAAACAAAATCATCCGGAAGAAAAACTTTGAGTATCCCTGCCAGAAAAAAACCTAAAAAAATGTAGGGGACTGAAATGATGAATATATCCCACGCTGCCCACACGAGTTCATAAAGAATTATCATGCGTATCTGATTTAAATTGATGTTGTGTGTTCTTCGTTAATATGCTGCATGCCGATATCAATCAGAGAAAATATATGTGTATCATCAAGACTGTAGTATACGTTTTTGCCTTCTTTACGATATTTCACAACCTTTGCGGTCCTTAACACCCTGAGCTGGTGCGAAATCGCGGACTGTGTCATCTTAAGTATTTCAACCAACTCACAGACACATAATTCTGAAAAATAAAGCGCTTGTAAAATTCGAACGCGGGTATGATCTCCCAGAATTTTAAATAACTCAGATAACTCTAACAGCTCATCATTGGATGACAATTTATTGATGACGCTTAGCACCGTATCGGCTTGTAAATTTTTCTCTTGGCAGATGGTAGTATCGGTGTTTGTTTCCATTTTTCCCCCAACATATGAATATGTATTCATATGATAATTTAACGCTATTTTAAGTCAAGCCATTTTTGACCATAATCCCATTCGGCTCAAATTTCTAAAATCGTTAACCCGTTTATTGACGTTTCACGCGTTTCCCTTTGAGATGGGTAAAACAATCTAGAATAAGCCCAAACGATGAATCAAAGCGCCCCAAACTTGCCCGAACTTTTGGCACCGGCCGGGTCATTAGAAAGCTTTCACGCGGCAATCGAAGCCGGAGCGAATGCTATTTATCTCGGTATCGATGAATTCAACGCCAGATTGCGTGCCAAAAATTTCAGTATAAAAACGCTGGCATATTTGCTCCCGTATGCTCATAAAAAAGGGATTAAGGTCTATATCACCTTAAATACCTTGATCAAACAAGTTGAGTTAAAGGAGTTGATCCATCTTCTTTATCAATTGGAGCAACTTCAGGTGGACGCCCTTATCGCGCAAGATTTGGGATTGGTGTATATTGTTCGCGAATATTTCCCTAACCTGGTGATACATGCCAGCACACAGATGGTAATTCACAATAGCCCGGGTGCGAATGCCGCGCTGGACCAGGGAATCAAAAGGGTTATTCTATCCCGAGAACTTACCCTGACAGAAATACATGCAATTTCAAAACGATCCCGGATTGAATTGGAGGTGTTTATTCACGGTGCCTTGTGTTACTCCGTCTCCGGTTTGTGTTTGGCTTCCAGCTATTTAGGCGGTTGGAGTGGAAATCGCGGACGATGCACACAAGTATGTCGTAGAAAATTTACAAGTGAGACAGGGGGCGGCTTCTTTTTTTCGCCCAAGGACTTTTGGGCCCTGGAATTTATTGATGAGTTTAAAAAAATCGGGGTTGCCAGTCTTAAAATTGAAGGCCGCATGAAAAGCGGGGAGTATGTTTATCAGGTCGTTTCCGCCTATCGCGATGCTTTGGATCATTCCACGGGTAATAAAGGGGTCGCGGAACAATTAAAAAATGATTTCGGACGAGAAAAAACCTCGTTTTTTTTAGCTACACAATCTCCCCAAAATATTATCGTTGCCAAACGTCCGTCCGGAACCGGCATTGTGTTAGGGAGTATTGTGAAAGCTGCTAAGGAAACCATAGAGATTAAGACCAACAGAGTTTTAAATCCTGGTGATAAAATTCGTGTCCATAATCAAGACGGTGATGAGGGGGAACGTGTTTCCGTCAAATCTTCTACTCAAAAAGGGGGACTGGCATCGATCACCGTGAACAGACCGACTGGAGCTCAAGCTGGTGATTTGGTGTATTTAATATCCAAAAAAAACACTGATCGAACCATATGGCGTAAAAAGAAATTAGATGAATCATCGATAAAGATGGTCGGAAAACATCCGTCGCCCGGGAAACTGCTTAAGCGGCTGAATAGAAGTACCGATAATCCATCAGCTAAAAAAAGTTATATTCGAATTGACAACACCGAATGGTTAAATTTATTGAAATCAATCACTTTTGATAAACTGATCATCAATGGCAATCTTGAGGTATTTGAACAGCTCCTGAATGCGCTCAAACAAATACGGTTTTGGCGGGAAAAATTGATTCTGGAATTACCTCCCTTCATTCCTGAAGATAAGCTTCCCTCGTATCAATCATTGATTGAGGAGCTAATATCCCATGGATTAAATTCCTGGATGTGTGGTCACTTCGGACAAAAAGAGCTTCTTCCGAAAGAGGTAAATTATCATGCCGGAAACTCTGTCTGGACAACCAATCGCGCGACACAGCAATTTTTAACGAACAATAATTTCGCGACATTCCAGTATTCGCTGGAAGATGACATCCTCAGCTTAAAAGCACTGGCCAGTCCTAATGGTATTATGCCGTTGTTTGCTTATGTTCCTTTGTTTATTTCCCGTATTCGGCCTCCCCTTAAATCCGGCCGCTTATTGATTGATAACAAATCATCCGAATTCCGATATATCGAAAAAGGCAAGCTTCACTATTTGTTAGCTGAAAAGCCCCTATGTCTGCTTCACCGTCAAGAAAAATTAAGATCTATCGGTATCGACAGTTTCTTATTGGATCTTAGTTTCACCAACCCTTCGCGGAAGTGGCTGAAAACTATTATATCCCATTACCAAAAGCAAGAGAAACTCCACGATACAAGCTTATTCAATCACAAAGACGGACTTAAATAGTAACCCCTGAATTCTTCCGGATTTCGGTACTTTTGTTTGTCATTGCGCTATGATAAACCTCAGCACTATCGAAGGAAGCGGGTCGGCACCGTCAGCTTCAAAGGTGCTAAAGGTTAAAAGATTGAGAAAATTGGATACTTGATTGGGATAACGCTTTGTCTGATCCGCGCGAGTGATCATGATTCAAGGAAATTGAAAATTGAGGGAAAGCGAAATGAGGGAATCAATCGAACGAGTGTTTTAACATTTCGTTCGATTGAAAGTTAAGATTCAGTTAATTTAGACATCGCTCTCAATACCATCCGATGCCTCTTCTTGGGGGATGTTTAATCGAATTGTTTGTTTATCAACCTTCTTTTGACGAGGATAGTGTTTTCCTCTTCTTAATTGAGTTTCCAGTTTATCGACACATTGATCAATTGCTTTATACATGCTATCAGGTTCTTCCGCTTCCGAGTTAATTTGAAATCCTTTTCCTTTCACTGAAGCATGAATTTTGTTTCGGTATTTTTCAACACCCAAAAAAACATCAACATTCATGTCGTAATCGGTGTATTTTTTTAATCGCGTCATTCGTTCATTAACATGACTTTTTAAAGCAGGGGTGAGTTCCATATGTTTTGCTGAAATTTTTATTTCCATACATAACCTCTAAAAAAATTATCGGTTTCATTGCATTAGTCAATGAGCCTCAAAGAAAAACACTTTTATTCTTACCATTTATCCTCAGAAACTGTTTTTATTATATTCATTATTCAGTTAATTTTTCCAGTCGTAATTGATTATTTTTTTAAAAAATTTCAGTAACTGTTCAGCTAATTTCTCTCTGGTGGCTCTATAGTCTCGAAGAGCTATGGAGTCTGTATGATTTTACCTTAAGACTCCGCAAGGC
>CAZJUM010000112.1:0-8681 GCA_964549175.1 uncultured Pseudomonadota bacterium
AAAGGGATATTGCTGCTTAACTTTTTTGAACACAACATTTGACTATATCTCCGGACCAATAATAGTACCGAATTTGCCGATCATGTTGAAAAAGCCGAAATACTCCGCGGATTTCTCTTTGGGGATCATTCTCGCGTAAAAAGATCGACTGAGAGCTTGAATTCCTCCTTGAACCAGCCCAATGCATATGGCCAAAATGTAGAATTCATAGCTGTGTCGTAAAAAAGCCCCCCAGATACACATAAAAAAGTAAACAAATATCGCGAGATATATCGGTGGTTTTGTCCCGATCCACTGACTCAAATACCCAAATCCCATCGTGGCGGGAAATCCGACAAACTGAACGATAAGTAACGCGATAATTAAATTATCAGGACTAAAACCGATGGTCATGCCGTAATTTACCGACATCACAACGATGGTATCGACCCCATCGATGTAAAACCAATAGGCTACCAGAAATAGTAGAATGGGCTTAAGTTGCTTGATTTCCTTAAATGTTATGGATAGCTGCCGAAAACCGGCTATGATGATTGTCCAATACGATTGTTTTGAAAGCTTCTGGGGCTCTTTAACAAACAGGAAAACAGGAATTGAGAAAATTCCCCACCAGCTACCTACCATTAGAAAAGATACTCGCACCGCTTGAGAACCATCTTCCAATCCAAAAACTTCAGGTTGCAAGAACATCCACACATTGATCGCAAACAATACTCCTCCGCCAAGATATCCCAGCGAATATCCCAAAGAGGAGACCATATCCATCTTTTCTTCCGAGGAGGCTGTTTTTATTAATGCATTATAAAACACATTACTCCCGGCAAATCCGATGAACGCCATGACATAGCAAAAAACAGCCATTGCCCAATCGCCTTGTCTTACGAGAAACAAGGCCGATGTCATGGCAACTCCCAAATACGCAAACATAAATAAAAATTTCTTTTTGGCTGAGCCCTTGTCTGCGATAGCGCCCAGCATCGGTGAAACTAAAGCGATCAATAATCCCGCAATTGAATTGGCCAACCCTAAGCGTGCTGTCGTTATAGTCGCGTCTGCGCCGTAGCTCCAGAATTTTTTGAAGAAAATAGGAAAAAATCCCGCCATGACAGTGGTTGCAAAAGCAGAATTTGCCCAATCATAAAATGACCAAGCGATGATGGATCTTCTTTCGGATGTTTGCATAGAAAAGAATGTCAGATTGGAGTTATTGACCAGCTGTGGATAAAAAATAGGTTAAAATAGTCGCACTGACAACTAGAAAAACATTTAAGTGATTGGGTATTAAAAAGACCAATGGTGAACAAAGATTGATCGGACTGATGGCTTTTTTGAAAAAACGTTAGTATTAGAGCTGTTTCAGGCTTTACGAGTATTAAAGATGATGAGGGAGCTATCGCTCGCTGATATTAATAAAAACCAGAAGCTCTTGAGCTCCTTTTTAACGGTAAATTACCAGATTTCATAACTCACTTAAGCTCAATCAAGCGAATAGTTATATTCCAATAAGATAAACACACCATGCGGTTTTGATTTCCTATTGTCATTATTTTCCATTGCAAAGGTTTGAAAATCCGTCTATAGAATTGAGGATTGTAAATCCACAACAAACACCGATCCGCCAAAAATATAGAATGCGTTTAAAATCGATTGTTCCGGTTTACTGTCCCGCATGCCAGCAACTTACTTTTGTATTTAAAAACAACCCGGCTAATTTCGTATTGGTGGATATCACACCATCAGCCTGGAACCCTCACAGCTGTTCCTATACCAAGCCGGAAACGATTAAAACAGACCCAGCACTTGAGAAATTTGGCGAGTCCGATGATTCATACCCTGAATCGTTGTTCCGATGGGAAAAAAGCTCTCCCAATTCCAGAAAAAGAAAAGGTGATATCGGCGTAATCACTAAAATCAAACCGGCAGGTACCGGTAAAGCTGAACTCGAGATGGTGACCACTAGTAATGAGCTTATTACAATTAAACCCTTATTTGATGCCACTCATTTAAGTCTCGGAACCGCACTCGATATCAAAGACAGAACCCGCATTGGTAAGGGACGATTCCGACTAAAGCATCAAAAAGAGATATTGCCTCCGGAGGGAATCAGCGATCAAGTTCAAATCCCATCCGAATATTACCAAATCCTACTCACCAGTATTGATCAAGAAAAGCTTGAGGTTTTCATAGACCGTGTTTTGGATTTCCTCAATCAGAATAGGGTGCTTTCACTTTCTGTCATACCACTGCCTTTATCAACTGACCGAGGTTTCGCCTACCATCAGCGTCAAATTAATTTTATTCCGACCACTGAATTAATGAGAAAATTCTCTCAATTATCCGTTCCCGATCATATCGCATTGTCAATTAAACAGAAAAAACATTGCTCGACCTAACTGACTCCGAATATCATAGCCGAGCTATTTAATAATCAATCGTCAGCTTTCTGTTATATTTGCCGGGGATCGAGAAAGGAAAAAAGCGAGTTTGGAATTGACAGTACCCTAGGATAATGCTAACAATTAGCACTCACTTGAGACGAGTGCTAACGAATAAGTTTTAACCGCAAACTCGTTTGTCCCAGCTGATCACAATATATATTTTAGAAGTAAAACAATGGATCGACGTTCGGAAACAATTTTGAAGTGTGTGATTGAACATTATGTAGTTACAGCGGAACCTGTTGGTTCTCGGGCGATAACCAAATTATTGGAACTTAAACTATCAGCCGCGACTGTTCGCAACGTGATGTCAGATTTGACCGATGTGGGTTTAATCGAACAACCCCACACTTCATCCGGCAGAGTTCCTACAGATAAGGGGTATCGCTATTATATCAATAAAATTCTAGAGTTCTCCAAGCGAAATCAAGAAGAAATTCCGATGAGTCAAAATGATGATGCAGAAAATCAACCAGCCCGACTTGAAGACATTCTGCATAATGTCACCTCCGAGTTATCGAAGATTACTAATTTTATTGGCATTTTAATACCCCCTCAGCTCGCGGTATCCAAATTAAAAAAAGTTGAGCTCATCAAGCTCAGTGCCAACCAACTACTGGTGATTTTAATTACACAAATCGGATTGGTTCGAAGCAAGGTAATTCAGTTAAGAGCGTGTCCGGACCAGGAGTTTTTAAATAAAATCAGCAATGTTCTTTGTGATCTGTTTGAAGGGCAAACTCTGGCTGAAATCAGAAGAAATTTAATCGGTGAATTGACAAAAAACACAGTCAGCAACGACAATCTGTTTCCCCAAATAATTCGAGTCGGGAAGAAAGCATTTGACACAGCGGTTATTGACGATCTTCTGGTCTATGGCCACTCAAAAATCTGTTCATTCCCGGAATTCAGCGATAAAGAAAGCCTGGAAGGTATCTACCGCGTTGTTGAAGAGAAAAACATTCTCAATAGCATTCTGACCGATACTATGGACAGTCAAGGCATTTATATTAAAATAGGCAATGAAATCGCGTATGACGGACTAGAACATTGTAGCGTCGTTTCCTCCACGTACGGCAATAACGATTACCTTCTCGGAAGTATTGGAGTTGTGGGGCCTACGCGCATGAACTACCGAATGGCAATATCCGCCATTGACTACTCTGCCCAAAAATTATCGTGGGCAGTAGGCAAGTTTTTAAATAATGATTAGTACTTTTTTCAATTAGTAAATTCTTAATAATATCGATGGGGTATTATCAATTGATTTTGGAGACGAATAATGGTTAAGGAGTCTGCTCAGAATACTGAGGAGAAATCTGTAAAAACAGAGGATAGAAACGCGTCAGCATCGGTTGAGGCGCGGACAGTCAATCCTCGGAAACAAGAAAACGAAACGGTGGTGAAAGAGGCAGAAAAACAAACCGATGAAGACGAGGTTTCAGAGGATGAAGAATCTCAACAAGTAGATGATGATGAGCCGCGGAACGACGATGAAGGGAAAGATGAAGCGGATGCCATCAACACGTTAAAACAGGCAATCTCAGAAAAAGAGGACAAGTTTATTAGACTTCAAGCCGAATTGGAGAATTTTAAGAGAAGAAACGCGCAAGAAATCAAGATACGCTTTAAATTCGCGGGCCAGGCTCTCGCCTTAAGTATGTTACCTGGTCTTGACAATTTGGAACGAGCAATCGAACAAGCCAAAGATGAAGGAAATGCGCAGATGAAAGAATTCATCACCGGCATTGAAATGGTTCAACAGCAGTTTTTTGAGGCGCTCAAACAACATAGCATCGAACGCATATTTCCGGTGAATGAGCCATTTGATCCAAATATTCATGAAGCCATGGGGATCATCGAAACAGATGACGTAAAACCGGATCATATCTCGCAAGTCTTTCAAGCAGGTTATATGTACCATGATCGCGTTATTCGCCCGGCTGTGGTCCAGGTAGCCAAGAAGAAATCGTAATTGGTTATTTTATCAATAGCAATCTTAACACTTTAAGATTTTAAACGGAGAAAACGATGGGAAAAGTTATCGGAATTGATTTAGGAACAACAAACTCTTGTGTCGCGGTGATGGAAGGTGGAGATCCTAAAGTGATTACCAATGCTGAGGGTGCCAGAACAACGCCTTCGGTTGTCGCATATACAGATTCAAATGAACGATTGGTAGGACAAGTCGCCCGACGCCAAGCAATTACCAATCCGGAAAAAACCATATACGCCGCGAAACGTTTAATTGGTCGTTTATTCGAATCCGATGTTGTCCAACGAGACATCAAGAACCTGAGTTTCGGGATTTCGAAAGCATCCAACGGGTTGGCTCAAATTGATCTTGGTGAAAACAAATACTCACCGGCGGAAATTTCTGCCGCTATATTACAGAAGATGAAACAAACCGCGGAAGACTATTTGGGTGAAGAGGTAAATGACGCCGTAATTACATGCCCCGCTTATTTTAATGATGCTCAAAGACAGGCCACCAAAGATGCCGGAAAGATTTCCGGATTGAATGTATTGCGAGTTATCAACGAGCCGACGGCCGCGGCCCTTGCTTACGGTTTGGATAAAAAAAATGAAGAGCTTGTGGTTATTTTTGACTTAGGTGGTGGTACATTTGATGTCTCAATTCTTGAAATCGGTGATGGTGTCTTTGAGGTAAAATCCACAAACGGTGACACTCACCTGGGTGGTGAGGATTTCGACCTGCGTATTATCGATTATCTTGCCGATGAATTTAAAAAGGAATATGTTATCGATCTTCGACAAGATAAAATGGCCCTTCAGCGACTTAAAGAAGCTGCTGAAAAAGCTAAACATGAATTGTCTTCGTCCAATGAAACAGAAATCAATCTTCCTTTTATTACCGCCGACGCATCTGGCCCAAAACATCTAAATATCAAGTTATCCCGTTCAAAGTTGGAACAATTGGTAGAAGATCTGATCTCCCGTTGTTTAGAGCCAATGAAAGCGGCCCTTAACGATGCGGGCATATCCAAAACTGATATTAGTGATGTGATTATGGTTGGCGGAATGACCAGAATGCCTAAGATCGCCGAAATCGTGGAGGATTTTTTCGAAAAAACCCCTCACAAAGGTGTTAATCCCGATGAGGTTGTCGCCATTGGCGCTGCCATTCAGGGCGGAGTCCTGACAGGTGACGTTAAAGATGTTCTACTGCTGGATGTAACTCCGTTATCACTTGGAATTGAGACCTTAGGCGGTGTAGCCACTCGGCTCATTGAACGCAATACGACAATCCCCACTAAAAAGAGCCAAATCTTCTCTACGGCCACTGATAATCAGCCAGCTGTAAGTATTCATGTGGTTCAAGGGGAAAGAGAGATGGCTGGCGATAATAAAACACTAGGTCGATTTGAACTGGTTGGTATTCCGCCAGCACCGAGAGGTGTCCCACAAATTGAAGTGACATTTGATATTGATGCCAATGGCATTGTCCATGTGTCCGCCAAAGATCTGGGAACGGGTAAAGAACAAAAAATTCAAATCACTACTTCAAGCGGATTGTCAGACGAAGAAATTGAAAAGATGCTTCAAGAAGCAGAGCAAAATGCTGATGCGGATAAGGCAAAACGCGAGCTGATCGATTTGAAAAATCAATCCGATTCCTTAATCTATCAGTGTGAAAAAACAGTTAAAGAATCTGGCGATAAGCTCTCCGATAAAGAAAAGTCTGAAATTGAGGAGTCTATAAAAACATTGAAAACCGCTTCTGAAAATGAGAACATTGCGGATATGAAAGAAGGTATTGAAAAACTAACTCAAGCATTTCATAAAGCTTCTGAAAATCTTTACAAAAATACAGGCGGCGATCCAACTCAAGGTCAATCACAGCCAGGTCAAGATGATCGGCAGCAATCTCAGGAAGGTGAGGAGAAAAAATCTTCTAAGGATAAGGACGATGTCGTTGATGCCGAATTTGAAGAAGTTGATGACTAAATAATCCCTTAAAATAAACATTCTAAACCGGGCTGATTCACATTTTGACGCTAATATAAATCAGGCTGATGTGAATCACATATCTCATTTTATTCAAGTCATTATAGGAATTTATTTTGGCCAAACGGGATTATTACGAAGTACTTGGGGTTTCACGCGGCGCAAGCCCGGATGAACTGAAAAAAAAGTATCGCAGACTGGCATTGAAGTTTCATCCGGACCGAAATCCCGGTGATAAAAAGGCAGAGGAATCTTTTAAAGAAGCTTCGGAAGCCTATGAGGTTCTTTCGGATTCCCAAAGACGATCCCAATATGATCGTTTCGGACATGCCGCCGAGAACATGAGTTCTGGTGGAAGTAGCCCTTTTGAAGGCTCAGGCTTCGGGGATATCTTTGGTGATGTTTTTTCAGAGTTTTTTGGCGGAGGTTCATCCAGAAGATCAACCTCAAGAGGGCAAGCCGGAGCTGACCTGTCCTATAATATGGATCTTACTTTTGAACAGGCTGCATTTGGTTATTCTACTGATGAACTGGTGATTCCAAGAATGGACTCATGTGAAACCTGTAATGGAACCGGGGCAAAAACACAACGGGATATTGAAGTTTGCCATGTTTGTTCAGGAACCGGACAGCAACGCATCCAGCAAGGGTTTTTCAGTGTTTCAACCACCTGTAGTCAGTGTCGGGGAAATGGTAAAATTATCCGCAAACCTTGTCCTAAATGTAACGGACGCGGTCGCGTTAATGTACGCAAAAAACTCAAGGTCAACATCCCGGCGGGGATTGACTCAGGCGCACGAGTCAAATTGACGGGCGAAGGTGAAGCGGGAACCAACGGTGGACGACGCGGTGATTTGTATTTGATCATCAATGTGTTGGGCCACACTATTTTTGAGCGAGATAACTACGATATCTATTGCAAAATTCCCATTAGTATTTCACAGGCTTCCTTGGGAAGTGAACTGGAAGTTCCGACCCTGGAAGGACGAGCTCGCTTAACGATTCCTAGCGGAACACAGAACGAGCGTGTTTTTCGTTTGAAAAATAAGGGGATTTCCCGATTGCGAGGAACGGGACGCGGAGATCTTTATGTTAAAATTGTCGTGGAGGTTCCAACCAATTTAAGTCGGCGACAGAAGAAATTGCTGGAGGAATTCGCGGCTATCTCAAAGGAAGACAGCACTCCGATGAAAAAGTCGTTCATGGATAAACTGAAAGATTTTATCATGTAATTAACTTAACTTATTACCCTTTTTCCTAAAATGAGACCGTTTATGTTCTATTTAACCGGTCACGTCCCGCATCATTTATGTCTGACTTTAGCCATATCTATTGTATAATCAAAACTTCCGAGTTGAATTACCACCAAAAGCAAGTTCAGTCAGAGGATCCCATCAAAAAGCTTAGTATTACCCAACAAACCCTCCTGAAAGAAAGTCACGAAAATCAAACGCGTTTTATCGAAGGTGTAAAGTCTCATGCCAAACAACTCGGATTGAATATCGAGTATGTCGCAGAGGATGAAATGGATTCGATCACACCGCAAAAAGATGATCTTATATTGTGTTGCGGTGGCGATGGGACTTTTTTATCCTGTGCTCAAAAATATCAGGATTCGATTTTATTAGGTATGAATTCGGATTTTAAACCAAAATCCGGTTTAGGAAGCCATGGTGCATTAACCACAATCAATCGAGTAAACCTTAAGAAAAGGCTGGAAAGTCTAAAACATAAAAAATTTGTCATTGATCAGTGGAAGCGATTACAGGCCCAAGTCAATGGTCAGTTAATTGAGCGATATGCCGTTAATGATATCTACTTCGGACAAAAAATAGCTTACGAGACATGTGATATCAATATCCGCTATCTTGATCAAAAACAAGATTTCAAATGTTCCGGACTATTATGCTGCACAGGAATGGGAAGTCATGCATGGTATTACAACACCGGCGGTAGTCCGTTCAGTAATGAGTTGGACGCGTTTGGATTTAAAGTGTTATTCCCCAACCTGAAAAAAACTCTGAAGTTTTCATCAGGCGTCGTTTCCAGTCGTCATGAACTCATTATAATCCCGGAAAGAGATAATTGTATATTATCGTATGATTCCAAGGTAGATGTTATACCCGCCCAAATAGGGCATGAGGTAAGAATATCATTAGCCCCTCACAAGGCTGTGCGTGTCGTTTTATTCAGTGACGAAAAATAACCAAAATTTGCTTGAGAGATATAGTCAAATGTTGTGTTCAAAAAAGTTAAGCAGCAATATCCCTTTCT
>CAZJUM010000113.1:0-8677 GCA_964549175.1 uncultured Pseudomonadota bacterium
GAAAGGGATATTGCTGCTTAACTTTTTTGAACACAACATTTGACTATATCTCAATGAATGAATAATCAAGTAAGTTGTCGGGATAATCAATAAGACAAGACCATGCGGCAATACGCTAATAATCAGATTCTCAGCTCACCGTCGGACGGGGGTGTCACCATGCGAGCTTTCTTGATGTGAAAGCACTGAGTGAGGACATGGATACAGCTGAAGATTTGCCGCGTAACATCGAGTTTCTCTACAAAAAGAACCGCCTGAATGTCGCGATCTCCCGCGCGCGATGTCCGGCCGTTGTGGTGGCCAATCCCAAGCTGCTGGAAATCCCCTGTGGCACGTTGAGTCGATGAAGCTGGTCAATACATTCTGCTCAATAGGCAATTTGTTGCTTTTATTAAGCTCAATAAACAGCTCGCTGCAAAATGATGACTTCGATGACAAGAAAAAGCCGAAGTTTAATGATGCCGGCAAAAAAGTAAGGAATGGCTATTCCGACGGCTCGCATTCTGAAATTGAGGTCTCTCAGTATGAGGAATGGGCTCCCGCGGAAATTGAAGAAAAAGGGATGGGGCTTCAGGTTTAAAGATGAGCAAGCTAAGAAAGCCCTGCTTTTTCCGGGGTTAAAGGACGAGGTCATTGAGGCTAAATAATCTGCCTGAGCAGCGAGATTTTGATATAAGCATATTTGATCAGAAAACCTGTGTCGAGCCTGTCAAAACTTTGACGGCGCTATGTGTTTGCAATGCCGAAAATGAGAGTATCCGTACCGATGAACGGCTTGCCACCAAAACAGCTGGTTATTCAGATGCTAAGGTCATTGACGCAGAAGGCAGTGAATTTGTGTGGCCGGATGTCTTTGATATATCCGACCATTTCAGATTATTTATGATTCGACGTTATGTAATCTTTCATCGCGTTCAAGATCAATGACACGGAGATTGAGCCGGGGTCGGGATGACCGATTGCTCGCTCCCCTAATGATTTCGCCCGACCAAAGCCCGCCACCATATTTTTGGTAGCTTCCATTCCTGATTTAGCTGCCGATGCCGCTGTAGTGATACACTCATTTAAAGATGAGCAATTGGCAGCGGCAACCGCCGCGGGTTCCAGAGCATCCACCATGGTTTTATCACCCGGCTTTGCTTTCCCGCGTTTTTGAACAGCGTCAAGCCCGCTTTTTAGAAATATCGAAAGATTGTTGGCGTCGATCTTATCTTTGTTTCCCAATTCTCGTGCCGCGCCAATGAACAAGGTGCCGAAAATAGCACCGGACGCGCCTCCGCTTGAGTTCATCAGGGCATATCCGATTTTTTTGAATAAATCGTTGAGACTATTAAACTGATTCCCGTTCAGCTCATTTAACACGGCCTCAAAACCACGTTGCATTCCAATACCATGATCACCGTCTCCGATAACCTGATCGGCCTTGGTTAAAATATCAACACTATCGATCATTGTTTGGGCGACGTGCTTAAACATGCTGACCGAATCACTGATTTTCAGGTATTCCTTTTTCATAGCTATTTTTTGGTAAGGGCCAGTGATTTTGCTGGCATGTCATAATAAACCTGTAACTCATCATCCAGCCTCATTAAACTAATTGAGAAACCTGCCATTTCCAATGAGGTGCAATAACTTCCCAACATGGTATCATGCACTTGAATGTTGAACAGATCCAAAAGCTGTCGGATTCTGCGGTTGACGATTAATAGCTCCATAGTGGTCGTACCGCCGAGGTTATTGACCAACAAGGAAATTGTATCAGCTTTTTTGAAGGGAAGATCTTCGACTAATTTTTTGATCATCATCTCTGTCAGTGCGTCGGCGCTAAGGATTTTTCGACGCTCAACGCCCGGTTCACCGTGAATTCCCAGGCCAATTTCAATTTCATCATCAGCCAAAGTAAATGTGGGTTCACCGGTTTCAGGGATTGATCCGGCAGATACGGCGACACCAATCGAGCGAACGCTATCCCGAGCTTTGATGGCGATGCGCTCCAATTCATCAAGATCCTTAACGACAGCAGCAGCGGCACCGACGACTTTGAGCACTTGCACATACCCGGCAATCCCCCGTCGATCCGTGATGCGATCAAGTCCGGCGGATAAAATGTCATCCCACACCTGAACCGAACGTGTCTTGATCCCTTCATCCGCCGCCATTTCTGACGCGATTTCAAAATTTAAATTGTCTCCGGAATAGTTCAAAACCAGGTTTAAAACACCCTGACTCTGATCTGCCGCTTTGATCGCCTCCAATATGATATTGGGTGTCGGGGAGGCGAAAACATTTCCGCAGACTGCGCCATCCGCGAGATTCTCACCGATAAAACCACCGGCTAATGGCTCATGTCCGCTACCACCACCGGTTAGAAGGGCGATTTTGTTTGCGGGCATTTCTGATTTGATCACAGCTGTAGTCCCTTCTATCAGTCGAATGGCACCGTGATTGGCGGCTACTAATCCTTCCAATAGTTCGGGAACAACGAGTTTGGGGTCATTAATAATTTTTTTGGTTGTTATCATAATTTCCCTCAGAGTTATTGATTATTGAACGATTTCGTTGTTTAAAAACGGACTCGAAACCGAGCCATTAAATTTGAATTCGCTGTGAATCCTGATTAAAGAACAGCATATGATACCAAGGCACAGTAAAAAAGACCTTTTGACGCAGTTTGTATTTCTCTTGCGGGCGGACAACCACACGGATTTGCTCACCTTTGAAGTCCATTGAGACCACCTCTTCAACACCAAGATTTTGAATGGCTTCGATTTCACCCATCAAATTCGCGCCTTCCTCCGAAGCACTATCCTCAGGTCGGAATCCTACGAAGCGCACGTGCTGAATCGTTTCGATTTCAGCTGAGAGCTTGGCGTCTGAGTCAAGAACGACATCTTCCGGACGAAAACCAATATATCGAACCTCTTTAGGAAGATTGTATTCCATCATATAGGCCGGAAGAATATTGAATTTAGGAGATCCGAGTCGATTCGCCACATAAATTGAATTGGGATTTTTGTATATATTTTCAGGCGTATCAATTTGAATCAGTTCACCCTCTTTTAAAATTCCGATGCGGTCACCCATGGTGGTTGCTTCCACATGATCATGGGTGACGTAAAGGATTGTGGCGCCTAAATTGATTTGGATGTTCTTCAACTCCAAACGCAATTCTTCTCTTAATTTCGCGTCCAATGAGGATAAGGGCTCATCCATTAAAAAAATATTGGGATCTCTGACCAGCGCGCGACCGATCGCCACACGCTGCATCTCCCCACCCGATAAATGAGTCGATTTGTTATCCAGTTTACTACCAATACGTAAAACCCTGGCAACGCGTCTTACTGTTTTATCAATCTCCTCTTCATGCAAATTTCTCATCGGAGATCTCAAAGGGAACGCTAAGTTGTTGTATACTGTATAGTTTGGATACAAAGAGTATTGTTGAAAAACAAAGGCAATATCACGCTCTGCCGGTTGATAGTTCGTTACATCGCGACCCCCAATTGAAACGGACCCCTGGTCCGCTTTTTCGAGTCCGGCGATCAATCGCAAGGTCGTTGATTTACCGGCACCTGTGGGACCCAGCAAAACCACGAACTCGCCGTCTTTAATGGTAAGAGAAAGATCAGAGACAGCCTGGGTTTGATCAAATCTTTTGGAAACATTTTCTAATTTGACTTCTGACATGTGCTTTCTCTCTAGTTAATGAATTGACTTTTAATGGCGACTTCATTGTCAGCATTGTAAATTATGATGTTATGGGGTGAAAAATTGAGACCGACATTATCATTGATTTGTGTGTTGTTTTTTCCCGAAGATCGAACTTTTACTCTCCCGACATCGGTATCAACAGTAACGATCCGATGTGCCCCCAAGTACTCGACACCAAAGACTTTCCCCTTGATATTTCCTTTGTCAACGTCAGTGAAGCTAATGTTTTCCGGTCGAATTCCCAGATAGTTCGTATCCGAATTACTATCCTCGAAAAGTTCCGGGACGGCGATTCGCGACCCATTGACTTTGACTTTTTTACTGTTTTTTTTAACTGCTGAATTAATCTTGATAAAATTCATGGCCGGGCTTCCGATAAAACCGCCGACAAACGTTGTTCTGGGCTTGTTATATATCGTTAGCGGATCATCGGCTTGCAACAATTCACCTTTATTCATGATACCGACACGATCACCCATTGCCATTGCCTCGATTTGATCGTGGGTGACATAAACCGTTGTGGCATTAATGTCGGTGTGCAATTTCCGCAATTCGAAGCACATGCGTTCTCTAAACTCCGCGTCCAGAGCACCCAGTGGCTCGTCCATTAAAAACGCTTTGGGTCTGCGGATAATCGCCCGTCCAAGAGCCACCCGCTGCCGGTCACCGCCGGACAACCCCGAAACATTTAGGTCTAAGAGATGTTCAAGATGAAGGAGTTTGGCGACTTCGCGAACTTTCTCATCGATTTTTTTCTTAGGAAGTTTTTGGATTTTTAGCGGGAATCCAATATTTTTTGCCACATTTAAATGGGGATACAGGGCAAACAATTGAAAAACGAACGCGATATCTCTTTGGGATGCGCGCAAATAAGTCACATCCTGGTTGTCCAACACAATACTGCCGTCACTGGGTAATTCCAGACCGGCAATCATGCGCAGTGTTGTCGTTTTCCCCCCCCCGGAAGGCCCCAGGAGGACAAAAAACTCCCCGTCCCTAATGGTGAAACTGGCATCGTTCACCGCCTTAAAATCACCGAATCTTTTGTTAAGGTTTTTCATTACGATATCAGCCATGGTACCTCTTTATTCGGGAAAATGACTAACGATAACAAACGCGAGTGTCCCGGTTAAAATGAATTTGAATGAATGGGAATACATAAACATTGAAAAGGGTTGCATGAACATCAATATCCCCAGTCCGATAAGCGAAGAAGCCACATTTTCCAGGAAGCCCCTTCGTAGAAATTTGAACGGACGTTCTTTATTGGGTTTGGTTTTCATTTTCTTACAGCTCCGAAAGTGATGCCCCTCAGCAGGTGCTTTCTAAGAACAACGGTGAAAATAATAACAGGCAACATAAATATCATGGTTCCCGCCGCGATGGCTGGCCAATCCAAGCCACCTTCCCCGATGATTGTCGGGATGAATGGCGGTAGTGTTTGCGCTTCTCGAAATGTTAGCAAAATGGCAAAGGCATATTCGTTCCAAGAAAAAATCAAACAAAAGATAGCCGTCGCGGCAATACCGGTTGCCGCTTGTGGTAAAATGATCTTTAAAAAGGCGCTTAAGCGCGAGTAACCGTCAACCAAAGCCGCTTCCTCATACTCGCGGGGGATCTCATCCATAAATCCTTTGAGCAACCAGACACTGAGACTTAAATTGACAACAGTGTACAAAACTATCATTCCCAGGTGCGTGTCGTTCAAACCGAGTTTCCGATACATCAGGAAGATAGGAATTGCCGCCGCGATAGGAGGGAACATACGCGTTGAAAGGACGAAGAACAGCAAGTCATCTTTCAAAGGGATTCTGAATCGTGAAAACGCGTAGGCCGCCAGGGTTCCTAAAAAGACGGAGAAAAAAGTAGCGCTAAAGGCGATGATTACCGAGTTACCGAAACGTTGAAAAAATCGAGACGGACCGGCGATGACCATTTGCCTTTTACGTACAATTTTTTCATACCAGCTTTCTGGAGGTGGTAGTGACTTCAAGTACTCTTTCGATTGCCTGGATCGTCTGGTCATTAAATTGACAAAACCTTCCGGAGACGGTTTAAACAAGATCTTCGGAGGATAAGTGATCGCCTCACCGGGCGATTTCAATGCTGTGGTCACGATTAACAGCAAAGGAATCATCGTAATCACGACATAAACAACAATCAAAAACGCCGCGATCCGTTGACTGAATTTTGTTGGTGCCAATGGCGATCTGGAGGTATCCGCCGGTTTGGCGTGTTTTGCCGGTTCCGTTCGTGACTCGGAGGGTTCAATGGATTTTGACATTGGGCTATTTCTCTTTCAATTTGTTTAAAAACTTCACATAAATACTACCCGCACCGAAAACAGTCACAAAAAGAATGACGGCAAACGCGGAACTATATCCGGTTTTCCATTTTTCAAATGCCGCGCGTTTAAGGTGAATCGACGCCAATTCCGTATACGATCCAGGTCCTCCGCCGGTCAGTTCGTTGACCATGTCAAACATTTTGAAGTTTTCGATTCCTCGGAAAAGCACTGCCAGCATGATGAAAGGCATAGCCGATGGTAATGTGATATAAATAAATTGTTGCCATTTGCTGGCGCGATCCACTTCAGCGGCTTCATAAAGATAATCAGGAATTGAGCGTAATCCGGCCAAACACATGAGCATGACAAACGGTGTCCACATCCAGGTATCTACGATGATAATACTCCATGGCGCCAAAGAGGTGTTGGCAATCATCGAAAACTCACCGAAATCGTGGAAAAAATTGACAATGTAGTTAAAGATCCCCGATTGGGGTTGATAAATATAGGTCCAAAAAACACCGACAACGGCCGGTGACAACATCATTGGCAAGACCACCATTGTGGTTAATACCTCATGTCCTTTAAACTTGTGATTCACCAGCAGGGCCAGTCCAAATCCCAGTATGGCCTGTAATAGGATGGTCCAGAATAGAAAATGCGCGGTGACCTGCATATTGGCCCAGACATCCTCGTTCGTTAGAATTTTCTCATACCATTTGGTTCCTACCCAATTTACTTCAACTCCCCGACGATTTGCCTTGTAATCTGTAAAGGACAGATAAATAGACCAAATAAGAGGATAGATATTAATGAAGATTAATAAAATTATCGTTGGTAACGTGAATATCCAAGCAATGGAACGATCGGACATGTTCAATAGCTTTTTATTAATTCGACTAACCATAATATTTATGCGGCTGCATTTTTTCAAAAATCCCCCGGCTTCTTAAAGAAGACATTGACGGGGGAGGTTAAAATCCCCTTGCCATATTCGACAAGGGGATCAATGAGCGTTTGATGGTCCGTTTTAAGATCGATTATTTGAGTCTTCCTTCGTCTTCAAATACTTCGGTCCAATCCTTGACCAGTTTATCCAACGCTTCCTTGGCGGTGCCTTTTCCTCCCACCACATAGTCGTGAATCCGCTTTTGCATCGGAAGCATGAGTTCAACAAAGAATGGCTCTTGCCAGAAATCATTCACTTTCTGCATGGAGTCTAAGAATCCTTGGGCATAAGGCTGTGACTTGACGAAATCGGGATCCTCAAGAACGGATTTATGACAAGAATATCCGCCCAGGCTCCACCACTTCTTTTGAACATCAGGGTTCGCGAACCACTTGATATACTGCAGAGCCAGGTCTTGTTTATCGGAATAGGTTACAACCGACATTCCTTGGCCACCCAATGTAGCACCGGCCACTTTTTGATCGGGATTAGAGAAGAAACCGGTTTTTCCGAAACCAACATTCTCAGACTTGTTGATTCCGGGAAAGAACGCGTACCAATTCATTTGCATGGCGACCTGACCGGAATCATAAGCATCCAGGTCCGCTACCATATAGGCATCGGAGTGTCCCGGAGGGGTACAGCATTGGTAGAGTTCCTTGTAGAATTCCAGGGCTTCCACAGCATTGGCACTGTTGACATAACCGTCCATATGGTAAGGTTTGTTGGGATCTTGATATTGAAATCCCCAAGCGTACATCGCGGAGGTGACCCCCATGGTGATTCCTTCCGAGCCTCTTTCGGTGAAAATCGCAACACCATAGCGTTTCTTACCATCAATCACACGACCTTGGAAGAACTTGGCGATATCCAATAACTGACTCCAGGTTTTGGGAGCGTCTAATTTATACCCATACTTCTTTTTAAAGGCCTTTTGGAGTTCAGGCTTATCGAACCAGTCTTTACGATATACCCAGGCATTGGCATCACCAAAAGCGGGCAGGGCATAATAGTTCGGGGTTCCTTTGGGCCAAGTTGAATAGCCGTAAACAGTAGCGGGCAAAAAATCGTTCATATCGATGCCATTTTTATCGAAGAAATCATTTAACTTCACATAATGTCCGTATTCGGCACCACCCCCAATCTACTGACTATCACCAATCAATACATCAAACGTTTTCCCCCCTTGATTAAGTTCATTGAGCATCCGATCAGCGAAGTTAGTCCAAGGTACAAATTCGAACTTTACTTCAATTCCGGTTTTATTGGTGAAATCCTTGGATAATTCCACCAATGCATTAGCGGGGTCCCAGGCTGCCCACCCCAAGGTGATATATTTGTCCTTGGCCATCAAGGTGCTCGAATAACCCAAAACCATCATGACCGCTAAAATGATAAAATTTCTCAAAAACACTTTCATACTTCTTCTCCTTTTTCAAATGAAGGGTAGATGAAAAAACTATGCTACATGAGCTCGACCAAATGCTTCGTTACCTCTTAATGCCGATGAAGCTCAGCTCACGAAAAAACCGTTTGGTGATTTTGAAAATCGGTTTAGCTCAACCAGCTAAACTTTTTGTTGTGATAATACCAAACATCTTTCCAAAAACTATCCTCCGGTAAAATATAGATATTGCTTGCATATCTTATCAATTAAGCATTAAGTAACCAGACCGGGAGATATAGTCAAATGTTGTGTTCAAAAAAGTTAAGCAGCAATATCCCTTTCT
>CAZJUM010000114.1:0-8554 GCA_964549175.1 uncultured Pseudomonadota bacterium
GGTATCATAACGGACGATAAAAAGCCTTTATAGGGATTTTTGTTTTTCGCGAACCACTGAGCAGCTGAAAAATAAAAATAGATTCTAAGCACATACAGAACAAAAAAAACCGCTTTTAAAGCCTACGGTGGCTCCATAATGGCGTAGCCTTGCGGAGTCTTAATGCAAAATCATACAGACTCCATAGCTCTTCGAGACTATGGAGCCACCAGAGAGTTTCGATATAAACCGGAAGAACGGTTTTTAAAGAAAACCGAAGAGTAAACGATGTTTTATCCCATTTAGCGGGGTTTATTGCGGAATGATGATCATCAATTACAGAAGACAAAGTCCGTTATCAAACAGTTCACGGGGCAATGGTCCATGTCTCTTTACTCAATATCGCGCGGGGCTGTCTTTCCTCACCAAAGTCTGACCGGCTTTGGTGAGGCGAATCGATGAGCTGTCGAATTCAATTCCGGAATACAATTTTTTTAGATAAGTCTTAGCAATTATCTTTTCGGGTGTTTTTGGTACACCCAATCCGAATATTTACTTGATTTTTCCATAAACCCAATTCACCCGGATAATTAGCACTTTTTCCTGAATGATTGTCAGTTATAGCACATAGAGTTTCACAAAAAGTCCGATGAACCAAATTATCTCTTGCCCATTCTCTAAATCAACCCGAACAACAATTAAGCGCACAATTGTCAAAAATGCGGGTACTATAGTATTTCCCACCGAAACATTTTACGCGCTTGGATGCTCGGCATCTTCCGAGCAAGCGGTTCGTAAAATTTATGATTTAAAAGCGCGTCGAACCACTCAACCATTATTGATACTTATTAGTGATTGGGTTATGTTCCACAGGTATGTGAAATCTGTTTCCGGAGCTCAGCTTAAACTAATAGAGCAGTATTGGCCCGGCCCGCTAACGGTGGTTTTGGAGGTCAAACGGAAACTTGCCAAGCAACTTAATTATCAAGATCACAAGGTCGCCATTCGCATGACATCGAATCCGGTCGCCTGCGAAATCATAAAGCTTTGCGGTATCCCTATAGTCGGTACTAGCGCCAATCTATCTAATCATCCGGCGGTAGTTGGTGTCAAAGAAGCTTACACAACTTTTCAAAATCGAGTTGACTTGTATATCGATGGAGGTCCTTCACCAGGAGGACCCCCATCAACAATTATTCGCTTTGACAACCATGGAAATTTAAAAATCGTGAGACAGGGCGCGTTGGGAATCAGTTGTAAACCCGGATTATCCGCGTGAGCACCATGTACGCGGAATTCCTTTTCCCGTTTTGGACTTTTTGTATTTCTGAAAGCAATAACAAAGGTGCTATTTCTTACAATATAATAAGCTCCCGACTTCAACGATTTTCATGGCTTTTTTCCTCACGTGTGGCAAATCCTTTCCCCTTCAATATTTGAATGATATTCGCAACTGCGTGAGTTTGTTTGGGTGATTGGTTTTGGAAGTCATAAACTACCCGCAAATCGGGTAGTTTGGCGAGCGTTGGAGCTCCCCCAGGGGAGCCAATTAGTTAAGTCTAAATAGGAATTATTGGCATATCAATCTTATTATCGTTTTTTTAAGAGGAACTATAACTATGCATTTTCAAGAAATCCTGGAGAAAAAAAGGAACAGCGATCCTTTGACAAAAGAAGAAATTAAATTTTTTGTTGACTCCTATACAACTCATGATGTTCCTGATTATCAAATATCAGCTCTCTTAATGGCCATTTTTCTAAATGGGTTAACAAGCGATGAAACAACCTGGCTAACCGAGGCAATGCTTTACTCAGGTATTGTGGTTGACTTCAACCATATTCCGGGTATCAAAGTAGATAAACACTCTACCGGGGGAGTAGGCGATAAGACTTCATTAATTATCGCTCCAATATGTGCGGCACTAGGTGTTCCTGTACCGATGATTTCAGGTCGAGGCCTTGGCCATAGCGGCGGAACACTGGATAAACTGGAATCTATTCCGGGTTTTGATGTTAACTTGAACTTGGAGGATTATCAATCTATCGTCAAGAGTACCGGATTGTGTCTCATCGGCCAAACCAAGGAGATTGCACCGGCTGATAAAAAACTATACGCCTTGAGAGATGTTACCTGCACAGTCGAAAATAAATCGTTGATCGCCGCGAGCATTATGAGTAAAAAACTGGCTGAAGGCATTGATGCCTTGGTATTAGATGTTAAAACGGGTATTGGTGCTTTTATGAAAACCGAAAAAGATTCGGAAGAACTCGCTCGCCTGTTGATTTCCATCGGCAAAAAAATGGGAAAGAAAGTGACCGCCTTGATTACCGATATGAATCAACCGCTCGGTAACGCCGTCGGTAACACACTGGAAGTTATTGAATCCGTTGAATTGCTTAAAGGGCAGTGTTTACCGGAACAAAAAGATTTACTTGATTTAAGCATCGCTTTAGCCGCTCATATGGTCATTTTGGGCGGAAAAACATCTGACCTCGATACCGCGCGAGATATGGTTCAAGAATCGATCAATGATGGCTCTGCCATGGATAAATTCAGAGAAATTGTAAAAACTCAAGGAGGTGATCCTCAATCTTTAGATGATTTTTCATTATTGCCCTCAGCCAAATACAGGTATGCGATTGTGGCTCCTTCAGATGGTTTGATTCAGGAATTGGACGCCTTGGCTATCGGCAAAGGGTCGGTAATATTGGAGGCGGGTCGTGCTACAATGGAATCAAAAATTGATCATGGTGTTGGGGTAAAAATAAAGAAAAAAGTTGGGGATGAAGTCAAAAAAGGAGAGACTGTATTTGAAATTCTTTACAATAAGGAAGAGAAACTCAAAAAGTCGTTAATTCATTATGGCAACGCGGTTAAGATAAGTTCCAAAGAAGTTCCCAAACTAAAGCTAATCAAAAAAGTTCTGTATTGATCGAACTTGTTTTTATAACTTGCCGCTTATAACACCTTTGACCAAATCGACCTCTAACTGTAATCCTAAAGTTTTGCCTGTTTTTTCAAACAACAAACTTTTTGAATGCGATCTCTTTATCGAGTTCAACACCCCAGTGACCGGCGTTTTAAAAAATCCCCATAGCAATCAAAAGGAAGTCAATTATATCCGAAACTTTAAGCTGTACATTGTACCAGCGAGTTTTTGTTTTTTGGGAGATCGTGGTTTAGGATTGGCTTTTTTATTATGTCGTAGGCTTTGTATTCGCCGCCAATTTCTTTTCTTGACCCTAAGCTATCAGCCATATAGTGAAAGGAATGTTGTGATTTGAGATTTTTCCGGCACTCGATCGAGTTGAACTATGTCAAAGACCACACGATTTGGAGTATCTATTGATCGACGATTACTTGAGCGATTTGACGACCTTATTGCGGACAAAGGGTATGTCAATCGATCTGAAGCGGTCCGCGATCTCATTAGAAACGAGCTCATCAATGAACAATGGCAAAATGAAGAGGAGGAAACAGTCGGAACCGTCACCATAGTTTATAACCATCATACACGAGAACTTCCCGATAAACTCACCGAACGGCAGCACATCCATCATGATTCGATCGTCTCCGTACTTCATGTGCATTTGGACCATCACAATTGCCTGGAAGTAGCCGTGCTAAAAGGAAAAACAAAAAATATTAAGCAATTAGCGGATCAACTGATTGGGACCAAAGGGGTGAAGCATGGTAAACTAATCATGACCACCATTGGCAAGGAATTGGAATAACCCGCCATTGAAAACCAACTATGAGCCAATCGGACCATTTAGAAAAAAAGCGCTTATTTAAACCGATCGGTACAATTAGTTTTATCACCTCGATCAGTCGGATTTTGGGATTGGTCCGTGAAATTGTTCGTGCCTCCTTGCTCGGCACCAGCTTTTACAATGATGCCTTTACCCTTGCTTTCACTCTCCCCAATTTGTTTCGACGTCTGACTGCCGAAGGCGTGATGGTCAATGCTTTTATTCCTGTTTTTTGTGAGGTCAATCAAAAAGAGGGTCGTTCGCGAGCACTTGTATTCAGCCGGCATTTTTTTTGGTTGTCTACGATCTTGCTGAGCGGATTCAGTTTAATCTTTATTTTAGCCGCACCCTGGTTGGTGAAATATGGTTTCGCTCCGGGATTTAAGGAAGAAACCCTGACTCTGACAGTGTTTTTAACACGATTTATGTTTGCCTATATTATATTGATCTCATTGGCTGCTGTCTGCCAGGGAATGTTAAATTCGTTTGCGGTGTTTTGGGTATCTTCTGCGACACCGGTTTTTTTAAATATCAGTATGATCGGGTGTGCTTTGTTCTTCGCTCCGCGATTGGAAAATCCTACCATGGGATTTGCAATTGGTGTATTGCTGGGAGGAGCTGTGCAATTGGGATTTCAACTTCCTTTTACCTATCGACAAGGTCTTCGTTTGTTTGGATCAATGGTATTTAATGATCCCTATCTTAAACAAGTGCGGAAATTATTGCTGCCAACAATCTTCGGGGTTGGGATTTATCAGATCAACATTATGATCAGTAGTTTAATCGCGACAACGCTCAGAGAAGGCTCATTATCGTCCTTAAATTTCAGTAATCGCTTGCTGGAGCTAGTTTTGGGAGTATTTGTAATATCTATCACGACGGTTATTCTGCCTAAGTTCTCCAATTTATTTCTGGAGAACAGCATGGACGCGATTCGATCTGGCTTACAAAATACCTTTCGAATTGTGGTTTTTGTGACATTGCCGGTTATGGCGGGAACATTGATCGTGGCTGAGGAAATAGTCACACTTTTGTTTATGCGCGGACGTTTTGATCTCAATTCAATGCTGATGACCACGGGAGCGCTTCAATTTCATGTTATGGGGCTGATATTTATCGCTTTAAATCGAGTGTTGCTCACAGGCTACCAAGCGGCAAAATACCTAAAACGAACTGTGCAGGTTTCCGCCTTGGTGATGATCATCAATCTGGTAGTTGCCTTTGGTGCCTCGCGCTATATCGGTCATCTGGGTATCGCATTGGCCAATACAATCAGTCAGGCGATTCAGACGGGATTGTTGATCTTTTTTATCAAGGAAATTGCCATCCAGCACTTGATTACTTCTCAACTGACGCGATCGGTGCTAAAGAACGTTTTGGTTTGTGTGTTGATGTTTTTGGCGCTTTACAGTGCCAAACAACAGTTATTACTTACTTCAATCCCACATTTGACTCGACTGGGCATTCTGATTTTGATTGGGGTGATCAGTTTTGGCATGTCGGCATATATTTTGAGGTGTCGGGAAATAGCTGAACTCATCCAATTGTTTACAAAACGAAGTGAGAGTGATAGAGGCGGATAAGCATTTTGGGCGCTAAGCGCGTAGTGCCAACTGAGTACGAGTTTTTTCAACGGTGTCGGTATTGATATTAATTGTGGATAGAGGAATGAAAAAAATTATTAATCTGGAACGCTTCATCAAAAACAAAACGGTACGAGAGTGGGTTGAGGCATTAATCTTTGCCTTGATTGTCGCTATGATTTTTAGAACTTGGATTTTTGCCCCTTATCGTGTTCCTACCGGATCCATGGTTCATACCATTGAAATCGGCGATCACCTATTTGTCAGTAAATTTGCTTACGGGCTGGTCATTCCTTTTACAGATAAAAAAATATTTTCTTCCGAGGTCAAACGGGAAGATATTGTTGTGTTTCCTTATCCGGAAGATCCCTCCAAGAATTTTATAAAACGTGTTATCGGTATTGGCGGTGATATGATTGAATTGGTTGGTGAAAATATCTACATTAATGGAAAACTGGAAAAAAAGGACTATGTTTACCACGACAAAAGTATATTCTCAACGTCTGATAAAAGAACGATTCAAGTTCCCGACGGCAAACTTTGGGTGATGGGAGATAATCGACGAAATTCAAGAGATAGCCGGTACTGGGGATTTGTCGATGAGAAAAAGGTTCAAGGAAAAGCTGTGATGATTTATTGGAATCACAATCCCCACCAAAGCTTACTCAGCGGATATGATTTGGGAAGAATCAGAACCCTGCTCAAATAAACCCTCTCATATCGCATAATTGGTTCTGACCATGCCATTGGAGCACGGTTTTTTACATTTGAGAAGCTCTTTGAAAGGCTTTCCCTGAGCGACTATCTCTTTGGTTTTGCCGACTTTATTCTTGTGAAGACGAATTGTAATGGCTCTATCAATGATTGTTTTCGAAAAATCTTAGTCGGAAAATCGGGTATGAATCGCTGATCTAAAGCAGCATGCCATTGCTAAATAGGCATCGGATTGCACAAATAATCTTCTGTTTCCGCCACTCGCGCGCAGTTGAAACAGATGAATTTGGCATTCTTCACGATGTGCGTAATTTGTTCCAGATTTTTGTTGCGGGCAACTACCAATTGACAAATGTGCTTGCCATGATCGCCTTTGCATTTGGGCGCGTCTTTTGTCTTATTTTTCATATCAAAACCCTGATTTGAAATTTTCCTAATCGTGACACTCAAAAACTTATTGATTATTAATTAGTGTCTGAACGGAAATCATGTATGCTGTGTTCAGTGAAGATTGAGGGGGATCAATAACGATTCGGATTGAAAAATATTTTGCTGATTTTAGAAGAAAAAAGGCTCCGGGTTGTATATTATCTGTTTGTAATTTAAATACATATATAAACTATTCGGGGGGTAGTCCGAACGTGACACACACCCGAAATCTTTCAACGTCATTTGAGATGTTATGAGAAAATTGTTTAATGGGCAAATGAAATTCGCTTCAATTGATATCGCGAATATCGAAATCGACAAAAATATAGACCAGGCATATAGAAGAGTGATTCAGAATGAATCGATCCCGTATTGTGAAAAGGTATTCTCCATTTTTGAAACCCACATCGAGTGGGTTAGTAAAGGTGAAGCTGGCGTTCTCAGGGAACCGGGAAGGCATGTCGCCATCGTTGAGGACGCATACGGATTTATAAACAAAGAAATACCTATCGCTAATCGTGGTCGGATTGCTGGCGGAAGGTACTTTTCGTTCAGACACTAATTAGGGCATCATTGGCATTTGCAACCGCGACACTATCGAAACGCTTTTCTTTTTCCAAATCATAGACTACCAGTTCTCTCAAGTCTTCCTGATCCTCAATGGTGAGTATTTGCCTCATGGTGACAATATTTTATCAGTGATTTTCCTAAATTTTGCGAACAAAAAGCACGGGTTCAGCTTAGTTTCCTGAATAGACCAATGGTTCTGCCGAAACCCTGCGTGGCAATTTTACCACTGAGCACCCCAAAGGTGGATCTAACTCTTTATACAATTGATCTTCTTTATCTTTATTTGATTTGGAAAGGTGCATAGGGAGTACAAATTGCGGTTTGATCAGTCTGAGCAATTCATTCACATCATCCGTGCATAAATGGTAGGATTGACGCGCTTTGTCCTTCTGAGCTTTTAAAAAGGCGCATTCACATATCAACAATGTGACATTGCTCATCAAAGTCTTAATTTTAGCCATATTCTGTTCAGTATAACCAATGTCGGTAATATATCCGACACTAGACAGCAACCCTTCCCGTTTTATCTTTTCATATAAGCCTCGTTCGTCGTCAATGCTTTTTTTCTCAACCTTTCCGTCTACTTTAAAAGTCGCAGCTACAGGGACGGCATGAGATTTCGGTTTGATCAACCGGTCTTTCAGTTCACTTAACCATGCTCCGGGAACCATGCCTTCAGCTTCAACTTTTTTGATATCAACTGAAAAATTGGACTTTTCATTGAATCTAAAAACCAGACTGGGGATCAGGTGGTCGCATATCATTGTTTCGGCCGAAACAAATCGGTCCTCATAAATTAACGACGATGACCGAGTGATACGATCCAATTGAGATAACTCAAATCCGTTGGGACCGGACAACAAACGCACGTCCATTGATGATTCGGATACTTCATGGATCTTAAATCGACAATAAAAATCCTCAACCAAATTCCACTGATAACCTCGCATTTTATGATATAGATGCTCGGCAATTCCCACAGGTCCAAACAAATTAATGGTTTTATTCGAGACCAGTACATGCCGAATCAAAGTGTCAATTCCCGCAAAATGATCCATATGAGTGTGAGAAACAAATACGGAATCGATCGATTTAAACAATCGTTTTGACAAATGGGCCATGTTTCCGCAATCCACCAGCAAACTTCGGCCGATTGGTTTGATGCGCAGCATGAGTAGCGGATCATCAAATAATCCGGCAAAAAAATTTAGGGCAATGTAACGATACGAAGGAATCATATGAGGAATTACCTGATCAACACAACGATATAAAAGCGGTTGTTAATTTTTTGATTCATAACTATTAACCAATACGCTGTTTTTGTTCAACCATCCACCGGTTTAGAGTTTTTGCAAAGATTTCTGTAACTGTTCAGCTAATTTCTCTCTGGTGGCTCCATAGTCTCGAAGAGCTATGGAGTCTGTATGATTTCACATTAAGACTCCGCAAGGCTACGCCATTATGGAGCCATCGTGGGCTTTAAAAGCGGATTTTTTTGTTCTGTATGTGCTTAAAATCTATTTTTA
>CAZJUM010000115.1:0-8553 GCA_964549175.1 uncultured Pseudomonadota bacterium
ATGTAGGCGGATTAACAAAAATCCGTCAAAAACCTTGTCAAGTAAAAAATGAACTCTTTTGCACTTTTTTAATAAGTTCTGAATAAATACTTCAAAATAAACTAAATATTTATGATAATCCAATAATATTAATCAGATAATCTTTTAGGTGGTGGTTAGGATTGTAAAATCCTCGCTCCGATGTTTCTGATTTGTACTCGCCACTATGAATCTGTCCTCAATGTAACGGCCAAATATGTTCTCGAAAATCGGTTTTTTCTGCTTCCTCCCGCGCTTGTTGTTTTCTGAGCTCTTCTCTAAATTCTCAGCTTGCAGATTCTTTTCCTCGAACATGATCGGATCTTCACTTGCTAACCTCGGAGTCATTCCTTTGCGAGACAATTCTGGGATTTTTTCAAAATGCTGTTTGGATATTCCATTTTCTATATGTCGGTATTCGATGTGATAGACAGCCTCTTTTTTCCGATTTCCTTAGTGATGCGTTGAGTTTTATATACCTCCGGGTAATGTGTTTTTTCTTTCATCCCTTTATTTATCTATTTTTTTAATTTAATGTGTCATACCAAACTGTATACTACAAAGGAAGAAAAACGGGAACAACTAAGGTAAAATGAGGTAATATTGGGTACCCCGGCTTTGTTGGGTTTATCCGATTAATCAGACATCCCTTTTAGGGAATTCGTAATAGTTCCCTTTTAGGGGCTGCCAGGTAATTTAATTGATGAATTTTATAAGGAGGCCGAACAGTGGCAGATCCTGTGCTGTGGGAACGCTTAAGGGCAAAAAGCAACGATGACTTAATCAGTCGCGCAGAAGTGAGAATTGTCGAAGAGGGCATATACGAAATTGATGTGTTAAATGAAAAGCATCAGCTGGATTCGAACCGACAAATCATACTGCGATCCGGTCAGATAATCAGTCAGGAAATGGATGATCATTGTTCAACCGCGTTGATCTCTTACCTTTTGGAATGCAAGTCTATCGATCCGGCAGGTGAATGGGTTAGCCCCACGGAGTTAGCTAGTGGCGCGCAGTTTTTTAGAGGCCCCCATGGTGTCCCTGTGAACAAGATTACGGCTCGTTTTGGCAATGATAAAACCAGGTTTGAGGAAGTCTGTAAACGGCTGGGCGGAGAGCCTGTGGAATATGCGGATGCGGCCTATTCTTTTAGTGTTTTCAAGCGTATTCCGGTAGCCGTACTATTATGGCTGGAAGATGATGAATTTCCTGCTCGTGTATCCATATTGGTCGACCGAAACGCTCATCTACATTTTCAATTGGACGCTTTACTGGGGGTTTTTATGATTATTGAGGAAGCGTTACTTCGGTCTTAACTGGTTTTGCTTGAAATATTTCGCGCTGATAAATATGGCTATTGAGGAAAATAATGGATAGAGCGGACTTATACTTTGAGCAAATTGCGTTGAATCAATATCTAAGCGAAGAGGAGTGTAAAAGATGTGGTGCCGATTCATGTAAAGAATTAGTGGATGAACTGAACTCAGGTGTTATAAACGTTTTGGATCTCTCTTCAATTCCAAAAGAAAAAACCAAAGCTATGGAATTTGCCCTGAACGGACGTGATCGACTTCCTGAAGTCCCCATATTAACGCTTCCCAGACGGGCTAATACTGAGCTGGTCGAGTTAAACAACCCCCAAAATGGCGATCCAGTTATTGTAACCGGTAACAATCAATATACTCAAGAGGTGATATTAACCGTTTTATCTGTACTGAGCGCACCATTGTTTGTGTTGTTTTCGGAGACTCATGGAGACACCCTGGATATGGCTGTCATATTTGAAAGTTTTAATGCGCGTTCCATCGGTGAGTTTTTCGAACAAAGCGGATTAAATGTACGTGCCTCTTCCAGTCCGGTCATCATTCCCGGCAAAGCCGTCGAAGTCCAACAATCAATCCAAAAACGCCTTCGTCTGAATGTTGAACTTGGACCGGTTTGTGCCGCGGAACTTCCCCTCTACTTGAATGCTCGGTAATTCGTTGGCGACGGTGGTTTATGCCGAAATCGCCCCAAAGGATGCAGCACGATAAATATTCAAATAAAAGAAGCGGGCTGCGGTCATGGATAGCGGATATTCAAAGGGGAACGATCAATAAAGAAAAGGACACCCCAGAGGCGTCATTTTTTTCGTCGCCAACATGTTTCTCGCAAACTACAAAGGTGACAGATTGAACCTACCTTTTTACCTTTATAGTTCGGCCCTATCCCAACCATTGATGACGCGGACTTGACAGGAATCAGCAAATGGGAGTTACTCAATTGTAAGTCAATTTGATCCAGCTCTAGCAGCGAGCATAGCTCATATTGACAGTTTAAAGACCAGCCAGTCAATGAACCCGGGCCAATAGACGCACCAACACCCCATTCCTTTTCTTTGGCCGCTTTTTCCACCAATTGATGGGCAGCGGTATTTACTTTGGATAGGGCTACAACACCGGCACAGTCCAGTAAATAAGCTTGTAAAAGTTTCCCATTTTGATTGAGTTCCGTGACTCGATTTTCCAGATAACGACCAATGGTATGCACTTCAATCAATACATGGTGGGCATGTGCCAGTTGATTGGCATTGGGCCCCAGATAAAGTCGTTTCCCCAGGTTGGAGCCAATAAGCTTCAAAGTGACATGTTTGGGTTCAAGAATGGTAATTTCAGCCCAGGCGTACAATAATTTGGGAGTTGCTAATGCGTAAGCGACTTCAATGGCTCTTTCGGTTTCGTCTTGAATAATCTGTGGCGGAGCATTCTTTCGTTTTTGCGCTGCCAGAATTTCATCCGGAGTGATTTCAATTTTTATATCAAAGATGGTGTTCATGGTCTATAATTCGGGAAACCTGGTTGCTTCGGCAAATTTCATCGTGAAATCGGCTTCTTTCGATAAATCAAGGAATTGCACACCTTGAGCGAGTGATTCGGCCTCCTTACGATTCGATTGATCCAAAAGGGCCATGATAACACCAACACCCGCCAGATTTTCCGTGCTCATGACCTGACTGGAAGCAATACTTTGAGGCAGTAATCCGATACTAAGAGCATTATGCCAATTAAAACGAGCACCAAACGCACCAGTTAAAATGGTTTTATCAACTTTTTCCATTCCCGCTTTTCGCATTAAGAGCTCTATGCCTGTCGATAAAGCGGATTTTGCCAGCTGAAATTGGCGGATATCCTTGAGTAGAATTGTGATGTCCGAATTGGGGATAGCAAAACTATCGCCCATACCATCGCTATTTTGAGTGACCCCTGCCGCTTCTGTATTGAATTTGCCATCGGGGCGCGTTATTCCCAATCGCCTCATTACGGCAACCGCATCAATGATTCCCGACCCACAAATACCAGCAGGTTGAGCCTGCTTTTTCTGCCCGATGATGATATAATCAATCGGATCTTTCTGACTATCCGACAAGGAAAAATGACTGATTGCTCCTGATACGGCCCGCATTCCGCATGAAATCTGCGCACCTTCCAATGCCGGACCAGTTGCGCAGCTCGTGGTCCATAAACCATGGCGATTACCCAAAACCACCTCCCCGTTGGTTCCGATGTCGACAATCAGTGTCGTTTCATCACGTAAGTGTGGTTTGTCTGCCACAATCAGGGCCATGGTATCACCACCGATAAAACCGGATACCATAGGAAAGAGATAAACGGGCACAGCTGGTTTGACTCGAATTCCAAGTGCCTCCGCCCTAAATAAGGGAATATTCTGTACCACAGGAAGGTATGGTGCCGTGCCAATGCAGTTTGGGTGGAATCCCGCCAAAATATGAGTCATCGTCGGGTTACCAGCCGTTACAATTTCATCAATCTCATCAATGGTAGCGCAGATTTTATCCAGACATTTTTCAATAAGATAATTGATTCCGTTGATGATTAAGTGCTGCTGAGTTTGTAGATTTTTCGGGTCATCATTAATTCTGCTAATTCTGCTAATGACGTCTTCCCCATAGCGCCGTTGCGGATTTAATGAAGCGAAGTTGGCCAATTGCTTTCCGGTGCTGAGATCACATAAATAGGCAGCCAGAGTTGTCGTTCCAATATCAAATGCCACCCCCAGACTTCGGGATTTCTTGCCCCTCACAATCGAGGTGATTCCAAACGCTGAATGATTCACCAGAGTAAGCTCTTCTTGCGCGATATTCGGAGCGCCTAAATTGGCCAATGCTTCAGGTGATTTGAACTCAATATCTTTTTCGCGAATATCCTTGACTCTTTTTTGAACCCACTGAGCCAGATTTCTTTCTTCCGCATTGGCAACTCCCCAAGCGGGTACTCGGGGAATAGTGATCCTTTCAATGGCGGAGTTGACACTAAATATCCCCGTCAACTCGGTTTTCCCATAAACTTCATCACTGTCAGTCAACTCATCGGGAATTGTGATCGTGACCGGCCCCTCAATTTCTGCCTGACATGCTAAACGTTGGGAATCGTTGATTTGACGATTGGTCAGGATATCTAATTCGATGCTATTGATTTCCGATAAATTTTCCACTCCATCGACAATAACTCGGCATTTTCCGCAGATTCCGGCATCTCCACAATCTGCCCGCATCGTGACATCAATTCGATCCGCCGCCTCTAAAATTGTTTCTCCCTGATACGCGACTAATTTGATGCCGGCGGGCAAAAAAGTGATTTCATGTGCTTTGGCCATATCCTATCCCCGGATAAATTATGATATGGTATGTGATGAGAATAACTGGCTACGGGTACTTCTTACAACTCTATGGTTTTATTGAGTAAAATTATATAATGAGTACATCAGAAAAATATGGTTTGTCCCAATAAACCGAATGTCCGATTTTAACCCGCAAGTTATTAAGGGCTGGGAAAGGATGAATAATCCGAGTGATATTAAATTGATTACAATCATCAGGCTTGATATGACAGGGTTTTGTTGGAGCCGATAGCCGGAATCGAACCGGCTACCTACACATTACGAATGTGTTGCTCTACCGGGTGAGCTATATCGGCGTTTAATCTGATCCGGGAAGACTTATTCCGGTTTGCCTTTAATCTTGCTGAAAGTCGTTTCCCCGGTTGATTGTCCTGGTGCTGATTCCATCACATGGTGAGTCTCAAATATTTTGGGGTTTGTAAACTGGTCCTGAGACTGACTTTGGATGGCAGCTAATGCGGCTTGCGCATCAGCTTTGGTTTCATAGAATCCCGCCCTGATACGATATTGATATCCTCTTTCCGGATTTTTTTTCTGGGAGATATAAGAAAACTCAACCAATGATGTGAGTTTACTAAGATCGCTGATGGCGTCGGCTCGATTTTCCCGCTCCGCCACCTGAATAATCCAAGGTTTGGTTCTTTGGATCCCGAAATCAATGAGTTCACCGCTCAGTTCCCTGTAGCTCGGTAAAACAGCCCAGTATTCATCGGAAAAAATCATCTTCTCCCTATGGCGCTCGAGAATTTCAGCACCGATATTTTTGGCCTCGGATTCCGTCGTAAAGAAACCGACACGGATACGATAAAAATATTGCAAGGTTCCGGTGCTTTGACTCCTGATTTTCTCACGGGTACGATATAAATAAGCGTAGTAATCGTCTTTGATTAAAAGTTTGACGATATCAATGGCTGTTTCCAACTGATCCAAGTTTAAAGACATAAGTTGGAGAGCAAAACGTTTTTTCCTGGACTTGTTAAAGCTGGTGCTGGTTTTTTCTGTTTCTTTTGGCTTCACAATCAAGCGTCTGCCGGGGTCAATCATAACTTTCCATTTTCCGGTGTCGGCTGAAACAATGGTGTAGTTTATCTTATCTCGATTCTGAATCAAGATAGTTTTCCATTGCCAGGGATCATTCACTGCATCATGTTTTTCAGCAATTTTCCAAAGGTTGTCGCCCTCTTCTACGATATAAGAGTTTTCCGATTCCGGATCGTAAGGTGCTTGATCTTCTGTCGCTACTTCTTCTTCAACCAGTGCTTGCTGATCGCTCAATCCCTCAATAATCATTTGACCTTCTTCCGGTTCAGTGCTTTCGGAGCTATCAAAAATCACACTTTGCGTGTCTCCGATATCGTCTTGAACTGCCGTAGATCGAGGCACGGATATTCCACTCTCGCTGAGAGCCGTAACCTCTTCCTGACTTTTATCGGTCAACTCTAGCAATAATAAAACAATTAAAATGATCAGAATTACCAATGGGATTCCCCATAAAGCAGTTTTCTTTATCAACTGAATAGAAGGTGTAATCATAATAGAATTTTTGATTAACGTTTGAAATAACGTTCGGTTAAGGTCAATTACTCACTTTTTCATGACTATAAAATATAGTAGGTAATTTCCGTTTGTCAACGTCTTGCCCATTATATTAATCCGTTTCCTTATCGATTTCCAGCATACCCAAAGGACTTTTTGGTGATGCATTCAATCTTAAATAATCCGCACTACCTCGCTCTCCGTTATTGTAATATTGCAAAGCCGTATAAGCGATCATAGCCGCGTTATCCGTACAATTCTTACGATCGGGGTAAAAAAGACGCTTTCTCTGACGTGTGGCCAAATCCCTTAATGCTCTTCTAATGCCCGTATTGGAAGCAACTCCTCCGGATATGGCAAATTGGGAAAGGCCGGACTTCTCTAAAGCTTCTTTGAATCGAAGTTGTACGATTTTACACATAATGCGTTGAAAACTAGCTACAATATTGCGTATTTTTTCTTGTCTTGTCTTGTCTTCCATTGTCTCAAATTCACTGTATCCCATCAGTTTTTTCTTTTCAACATATACATTTTGCCTTATTGCTTCTTTCCTGACAGCTGTTTTTAATCCGGAAAAACTAAAATTTAAAGTTTTTTGGCCTTTTAATGGAATTGGAAATTCGATGGTTGGTGTGAGATATTGACTGGCAATTTGATCGACAATAGGTCCCCCCGGATATTGAAAGCCAAGCATTTTGGCGACTTTATCGAAGGCTTCTCCGGCCGCATCATCAATGGTTTTTCCCAAAAGTCGATATTGCCCGAGCGCTTTGGCTTCGATCAAATGAGTATGCCCGCCTGAGGCAATCAATCCCAAATATGGAAATTGAAGATCCGTATGGTTGAGGAACGGTGCCAATAAGTGTCCCTCCAGATGATCAACAGGTATTAGCGGACATCCATACACCCAGGATAGGGTTTTGGCATAGCTGACCCCCACCAATAATGATCCAATCAGACCGGGGGCGTTAGTGACAGCAATTGCTTTGAGATCTTGTGGTCGGATGTGAAATTTATCAAAAACAAAACTCAGCAATAGGGGGAGTGTAGTCAAGTGTTTTCTGCTGGCTAGTTCAGGAACCACACCACCATATTGATCGTGCAAGTCGGTTTGACTGGAAATTTCGTTAGCGATGATTGTATCATCCATATCCAAAATAGCGACGGCAGAGTCATCACAGGATGTTTCAATTCCAAGTATCATAAAGTGTATGGGTGATGTATAATTCAGCATTAAAAACTGTTTTGTTTAATGGAAACAGTAGATTGAGCAATAAAGAAGGTGTAGGGGCTCAGTCAGGAAGCCTAGTTAACAGGATGGGGGTTCGTCAAGAAGTGAGTGGTAGGAAAAGTGCGGTAGCCAACCCGTCAATGGTGGGCTGGCTCGGTAATATGGTGGATTAGAACACGAATGCGACTCCAATAGCATACATTGTTCCGGCGATTTTTACATCAGAAGTCGAGTTTTTACCTTCAACTTTACCTGATATGCTGTGATAGCTGAGATGAAGATCAAATAACGGGAAAATTGGGAATCCAAATTGAGCATATAATTGATTGGTGTTCATGCCTTCGTTTTTGTATAAATCACTACATGTATCGCATTCAAGTTTGGATGTTCCGATCCCGGCTCCAATTGTGATATTTACGATGGGTATCGGCAGAAGATAGAAGATGTCATACATCTCTGTTTTCAATTTGGAATCTAAAGCATCACCTTTAAATGTGCTCTCATAACTTTCATATCCGACCCCTGGGAAGAGAGGAATGTTGGCATGCAGCAGCAATCCGCTGATGCTGTCGGTCTTTTCATCTGATTCACTAAACGACCTTGCCACCGGAATACCCGCACTGAAAAAAAAGGTTTCCGCATGCAGGTTAATAGCAAACCCAAATGAAAAAAGCACAAGCGCAATAGTTAAGGCATTTTTTTTTAAGGCCATAGTTACTCCATATATAATTCATAAAAGTAAAAATAAGGAAAGTGTTTTTCGATTGACATAAACTGTGAATCTACATTTTACGAAAATTGCGTACTTAATTTAAAGCAACTTAGCTTTTCGCCTCCGAGCGTATAGAAAACTCTGGAAATAATCAATATTTAAATCAGATCACCCACTTTGTCGACACCAGTTGTTTTTTCCCAGCAATTATGGGTGAATTGGAGAATCTGTATCATTTTCGTATCTGTCTACCTACACTAGAGTTTAGACTTTCAAATAAAGATAAGGAATAAATATCCACGGCATTATGTATCAGATGCACCTAGGAGAGATATAGTCAAATGTTGTGTTCAAAAAAGTTAAGCAGCAATATCCCTTT
>CAZJUM010000116.1:0-8541 GCA_964549175.1 uncultured Pseudomonadota bacterium
TACGGATAATGGCGATGAAACCATCACGGATAATAATACCGGGCTGATATGGGAAGAAAACTTCACAACGGATCAACACACTTGGTCAGAAGCGGCGGCTCATTGTGAGTACTTAACCCTCGCAGACAAAACAGACTGGCGTTTACCAAATACCAGAGAGCTGTTCAGTATTGTGCATCACGGAAGAGAATATGCGCCGGCGATTGACGTGAGATCTTACTCTGGTATAGGTTCCTATTCCTCGCCCCATTGGACGTCCGATGAACGCGAGCGCAATACGGTCGACGCGTGGCATGTGGACTTTCAATATGGCACCGTGGACGACAGCCTTATGACTGATACCAACTATGTCCGTTGTGTACGAGGCGCAGAGACAGTATATGATGAGTATGTGAACAACGACGATGGGACAGTCACCGATCATGTTACCGGTCTTGCCTGGCAGCAGGCAGATGATGACACAACCCGCATCTGGGAGGAGGCCCTGTCCTATTGCGAAGGGCTTGATTTCGCGGGGAAGGACGATTGGCGTCTTCCCAATATTCGTGAACTGGAATCCATCGTGGATAGAGACACTTATATCCCGGCAATCAACACTGGCTATTTCTCCGATACAGAATCCTTGTTCTATTGGTCGTCCACTACCAGCGCGGGCGATACGGACGAAGCGTGGACCGTGGGACTCTCCGATGGCGACGTGCTCGACATCTCTAAGAACAATGTTTATTGCTATGTCCGTTGTGTACGAACAGTAGATGATGGCTATACGGACAATGGCGACGGGACGCTTAGCGACAAAGTTACCGGTCTTATCTGGCAGCAGACAGATGATAACGAAAAACGCGACTGGGAGGAGGCCCTGTCCTATTGCAAAGGGCTTGATTTGGGGGGGCAGAGCGATTGGCGTCTTCCCGATATTCGTGAACTGGAATCCATCGTGGATGCCCTTGAAAATCCGGCAATCGACAGCCTTTTCTCCGATACAAATTACTCGTACTATTGGTCGTCCACTGTCGACGAGAGCGATACGAGCAACGCGTGGGCCGTGCTCTTCAGCAGTGGTGGCTTCACGTGGAAAATCGATAAGACCGATCCCTACTATGTCCGTTGTGTACGACGCGGACAATGAGTTGGTGATTTGGTGATTTATCTTTCAGCCATTTGGCTTAACCTAAAAACAGAGCTATTGATTACTTGGCTAATGGAGACCGCGAATGATAATCTTCCAAAAGTGGAATTGATCGTACTGAAAGGATCGTTTAATTCCGGGCTTTTGGCTACAAAGCGGATGGGAAATGATTCCTTGAACGATGGATCGTCCGCTGCCAACGCGAACAATTCGCAAGAAAGGCCAATTGAATATCGCTTCTTAACCTTTAACTTTAAATAAGGAAAATGATGAAAGGAAAATTAACTCAATACCTGGCATACCTGATGGTGTTCACTATGGTAAGCGCCGGGACCGCTGTCGGTGCCGGCTATACGGACAATGAAGACGGGACGGTCACTGATAATGTTACCGGTCTTATCTGGCCGCAGACAAATGATGATACAACCCGCAACTGGGAGGCTGCCCTGTCCTATTGCGAAGGGCTTGTTTTCGCTGATGTGAGCGATTGGCGTCTTCCCAATATTCGTGAATTGGAATCCATCGTGGATATTGCCCTTGAAAATCCGGCAATCGACAGCCTTTTCTCCGGTACAGATTCCTCGTATTATTGGTCGTCCACGACCTACGTGAGCGATCCGGACAACGAGGCGTGGGCCGTGGACTTTAATGATGGCGACCCGGACCACGTCGATAAGAGCGGTGAGTACCATGTCCGTTGTGTACGAGGCGTACAATAAGTTGGTGATTTGATATTTTAGATTGGGTATTGGCCGCTCCGGATACCGGCAGTGAAAAGCATCAACATACTTCCGGTTTCTCTTAAGTGTCAACAGAGCACGCCCTTTAGATTTAGATTTGTTGTCTGAAACCTCAAAGCATCAGCGGAAAAAGCCGGGAATGTTATCCTACAATTGATTGATACCGCTTGTTTTTTAGTAACTGTTCAGCTAATTTCTCTCTGGTGGCTCCATAGTCTCGTAGAGCTATGGAGCCTGTATGATTTTACATTAAGACTCCGCAAGGCTACACCATTATGGAGCCACCGTGGGGAACCACGCGGAAAAGCGAATGGCCAGCCAATTTAATCTTCTTTTCACCGGATCGTTTAAGTTCAATCAAAGATTCCTTGCCGCGTTACGCTCACATAGCCGGAACAAGTACACGAGCATCGCGTTATAATTATTGAACACCCACTTTGGATGAGGAGCCGATAAACCATAGCCGCTAAAATCAGTCCTTATTTTCGGTTAGCAAGAGCGCATGGAATCATTCGAAAACTTCCCCAATAAAACAGATACATGTTGACGAACAAAAGCACTCAATTAGCGAATATTTTGAATGTCTTTTGAGCTGTGTCTACTGAGAAACTCACGAAGATGGCAGCAGTTCGCTTGTTTTTTATCACAATAATTGACCAGTAAGGCACTCACGGACAACAGATTATGATCTCCCTTTTGGGCAAAACAAAAAAACTTGAAAGTGACTTTTTCGCTTATTTGGAATTATTAAAGAAATCCGGTTTCATTTTCCATGACGCGATTCATGAATATATGAATCATGAGTCTGAGGATTTTGAAAAGCGCGTTGTGGATATCGGGGAACTGGAAAAGGAAGCAGATAAATTGCGCGGTGTGATTCGAACCAAATTGTATAAAGATATGCTGATACCCGAAGCGCGGGGAGACGTCTGGGATTTGGTCGAGTCACTGGACTGGGTCTTAAATGGCGCGGAAAAGGTGCTTGAGAGATTTTCCTTTGAGCAGCCCTCGATACCTCATTTTTTAAAGCGTCATTTTATCAAGATTGCCGAATATACTCAAAAAACCATCGACGAGTTGGTTAACGCGACTGACGCTTATTTTAGCAGTATCAATATGGTTAACGATTATATCAATAAAGTGCTGTTTTACGAACTTGAGATCGATAAAATTGAGGATTTGATCAAACAGAAGGTATTTTCCGCTGATGAAATTAAAACCCTAAGCCACCGAATTCAGCTAAGGTACTTTGCGGAGAAAATGGCGTATCTAAGCGATATCGCGGAAAAGACCTGTGAAAAACTTTCTGTTTTTGTCATAAAAAAAGAAGCCTAGGAATAAGATAATCGTAGCAAAAGAATTATTTCACTCATACATTGCGGTGATTTCCGGTTCCGGTTTAAAAGTAAAGAAAAGGATTGAGGTGAGCGAGAATAGGAAGTAAAACCATCGCATCAATCATTTCGCGCCGAGCTTATTCTGACGTCGATTTTTGGATAGTTATCGAACCTTTCGAAATGCCCATTAATTCTCCTACAATTTTTATCCTCAAGTATCGTGCTCTTGGTGATTCAATTATGGGACTCTCAACTATTTCCTATTTGCGATCAATATATCCGGATAGTAAAATCTATTATGGCATCCGAAGCTGGACAGCCTTATTATATAATTGTGTTGGCTCAGATGCCGACGGAATTTTTCCCATTAGACTAGAATCCGTCAGTGATTTTTTTAAGATGTGGGGATTGTACCGTTCCTTGAAAATTGACCATATCCATGAACTGCATTTGAGTGGCAGAACCAAGCGCTTTTGTAGTGCCTATTCCGCTTTAACGGGTACGCGATATACATATCATAACCATCACGTCAAAGGTGGCGGGCCGGTTCACGATCAGGGTGTGACCAAGGCATTGATTCAAAGAGATCTGGATGGTGTTTATTCATTTTTGGGAAAAGATCACGACCTTCCCAATTATCTGGAATATCCTCCAAAAATGGATATTGAACCGGTTGAAAAGAAAAAATGGATTCTGTTTGGTGTTGTGGCTACTCGCGCGACCAAGATGTGGCCATTGTCGTATTATGTCGAACTGGCACGAAGGATAAAACAATTTTATCCTTCTTTTCAGATTGTGGTTCCTTTGTCAAAATCAGAAGAAGACCAGCGAATTCAGAAGCGGCTGGAATCATTAGATCAGAATCGGAACCTGACTTTAGTTTGTGAGCATCTATCCAAACTTCCCGGATTATTCAAATCCTCCGGTCTGTATATTGGCAACGATACCGGCTTGAAGCACCTGGCTGTTGCCTGTGGCATCAAAACTTACACATTTTTCGGGCCGGAGCCACCCCATGAATGGCATCCCTATGATCCGGAGCAACACCCCTATTTTTATATTGAGGCACTGGAGTGTCGTACCAGAGAAAAACATTACTGCGGATTATCGGTTTGCGATAGTATGATCTGCATGAAGAAGAGCGGCGTTGCTGATGTGTTTGAAAAAATCAGAAATGACTTTGATTTAAAACTGGTCTAATTCCAAATCAAGCGTCCTAAAAATCGCCATTTCCGGTGACAGTTAATAGGCCCATGGCACCCTATCCACGATCAAAAAAACACAAAACTCGCTGGCGCCCTTTGAAATAAAATGATAAAGCCTAACCTCCACAACAAAAACCAATCACTAACGGGGCAGCTCAATGAAGTTTAATCCGTAGTTTTGTTCCCAATTTAATAACCAATAACCTGAAATAATTGGTGCGTAAATATGAGAATATCTTGGGCGATAAAATATTTTTCACGCTTACTAGCGATGAACTTAAGAACACCAAAACGATACCGGAAGCTATTCAAATCAATCTATCAAACAAAAAGTCGCAAAATACTAGAAATTGGTACATTTAACGGAAAACATGGAAAATTGGCAATTGAAACCGCGAAAATATTTCATCCGAATCAAAACGTTGAATACTATGGATTTGACTTATTTGAGGAGTTAACAGAAAAACAGCTCCGCCTAGAGCTATCCAAGAGACCTCCGGCATATGATCAAGTCCTGGAGTTACTGACAAAAACCAGAGCGAAAGTAACACTATTCAAAGGGAATACAATCCAAACACTTCCCGCGTATATCAGCGAACTTCCCAAAATGGACCTGATTTTCATTGATGGCGGGCATTCCAAAGAAACAATTCAATCCGATTGGTCTCATGTTAAAAAATTATTACATGAAAGTACTATTGTGATTTTTGATGACTACTACACCGATCTTGAAGAAGAGATAAAAGGAATGGGATGTCAGGAATTAATATCTGAACTCAATACAGAAGAGTTCGATGTCAAGATACTTAATCCAATAGATCGCTTTAAAAAGAAATGGGGAACGCTGAATGTTCAATTTGCTCAAGTTTCATTAAAATCATCTCATTGATGAGATACAATTAGCTTGTTTTTACTCATTGAATCACCGGAAAAAACAAAACCAGGGCAATTGATAAACTCGTTGCGCGGCTACCCAACTCATCAAGGCCGCACACAAGTAACTGATAAATGTCGATTGCGCCGCTCCCACAATTCCCCAGTAGTAAATCATTACCGGACACAAAGCCAAATTAATAATCGCCGCTAACGAATCCGTACTCCAACTCGCGGCTTTTGTTTGTTTTGAAAAGATGATTATATTAAGACGATTCTGAGTTATTCCGAAAAGAGCAAAAGCGGGTAGTAACCAATTTAACGCCGACACAGAGGAAATGAACCTCTCATGAATAAACAAAGAGAAAAAGAAAGGGGCTACTATCACACCAACGAAGGCCAAAAAAAAATAGATAAGATCCATTTTCAGTATCATCATTACGGCTCTTTTTTTTGATTTCTCGTCGTTTTCATTGAGTACCGCGAATAATTTTGGCATAAAGCTTCGGTTAAAAGCAGCAATGATCATAATAAGTACACTCGCGACCGAAAAGGCCAAGCCATAAATACCCGTTTTCGATATTCCCTCCATATGATTGATATAAATGCGATCAATACTACTAACGATCCAAGCGCCGAGCGTTTGCGGAAATAAAGGGAGTCCGAAAACCAAAATTTTTTTCGCATGCGATATATCGAATTTGGGCTCAGGTATTTTTCGTCTTCCCAGCATAAATATCAAAAAAATAATGATCACCAATATCGCGGAAATAACCGCCCCATAAAATCGACCCTCCCAATTATAACCAAGCTGAATCACAAAAAATAATCCGATGCCAATGGAACCAATCGAGGAAAACATCTGAATCGCTACATATCGCAAAGCTTTTTGTTGGGCTTGCTGTATGTGTAACCAGTACAATTGGCAAAAATTAAACCACCCATACAGGGTAAAAGGGATAATCCATTTCGCGGGTATTTGCACTAAAAAACCCAGCACACCATCAAATATCCAGCTGAGCAACACAATAACAAAAGCAATGATCGAACACAGAATAAATAAAGTGTAATGGAATCCGTCTCCGTCATCAGCTTGAGTGTAGTGCTTTTGAAGAAGCAATTGAAAGCCGTTAAAGATAATTACAATGGTTACTATCTGACTGTAAATTTTAAATATTGTGAAATAACCAAAATCATCTGTTGTTAAAAACTCAGTAAAAACAGCCAGAGCAAAAAAGGAAACGATGGCATTAATGATTGATCCGGAAAGATATACCATCGAATGGGGGATTTTTGAGATCACTAAAAGGATATCCAGGAATTATATGTGTTAAATCGCGAATTCAAAGTCATTATTTCAAAATACAATATTCTTCCCTGATTATCTACTATTAACATCCTAAGTTTGCCAATAATGCCTTTTATCCCCGCGGATGCGGGGATCCGGGGAATCATTTGGTTTCTTAGACTTCTATTGTTGGATTCCCACTTTCGTGGGAATGACAGGGGTAATCAAAGAAAAAGGGCTACGAATTGTACATAATCAGTTATTCTTTTACACGGGAGCAAGTTTTTTTATCGGGTTCATCAAGTTGATGTTGAGAGATAATCTTGCTTGTAATTTTTCGCCAACTGAATTGGCGTGCGAACTCTTTCATTTTAACAGCATCCCAGTCCGAAGGATTGCAAAAAATTTCGACAACCCGGCTTATAAATTCCTCTTTATCAGCTGATTGGATTAAAAGCCCGCTGATTCTTTCACTGATTGCCTCGGAGACTCCGCCGTTCTCGCACCCAATGGAAGGAACACCGCGCGCGGCCGCTTCTATAAAAGAGATTCCAAATCCTTCTATGGTATAAGATATTGGAGTGTTTAACATGACATACAGGTTTAAGAGATCATAGTGCGCGATCAGCTCTTGCTCCTCAATCTCACCCGTGAAGATTACTATTTGCTCAACACCAAAAGAGCAAGCATGTTCTTTAAGATACTCAGCAGACTCGCCAACACCAACAATCAGATATTTTATATTGGGTATTTGCTTAAGCAACTCAGGCAATGCCTCAATAACCCGAGAATGTCCTTTTCGAGGAACAAGGCGTGCGATAGTTCCGATTATATAGTCCGTATCCTCTAGATTATATCGCTTCCGTAATTCATTTTGCGATGGTTGATTCAATACTTCCGATAAAAACTTTTCCTCAACCCCACAACGCAACACTTCATTGTTATTCTTTATGGCATATCGTTGGTCAAGCATCTCCGCCGTGTAACGGCTAATACACCATAGGTTACCTGCCTTTAGCAAAGCCCAACGAAAAACAGTTCTGGTAAAAATACTATTTTGATACCGACCAAGCTCTGAGCCATACAATACAATATCGAAAGGCACATTTACAAATCCGGAGACAAGCGGGAACAAAAAAGCACTTGCAGGATCAACAATAATAATATGCGAGAACTTATTCCTTTTGCAAAGAATTGTCGTCAAAATCAAAAAACCGGATAACAGGAATGCTTTCCAGAGTATCCTATTATTATATGAAGGAAAGTAAAAAACTTTGAATTCTCTGTTCTTTCGGTTTTCCGGATCCGGAAATCTTTTCGTTAAAACAGATACATCGTTCCCATCACAAATCAGGTTCTTGACTAAGTTAATCGCGTATTTTGCTATTCCGCCTTTAAATGGCGGAAATTCTAAACTAATAATCAGATATTTTTGGGCCATAAACAATTAACTTTTTAATTTTTTGATACACTTGTTGTGAAATAAGAAATTTTATTCGGAGAGGTGGATTCCATTAATGATCTATTTCCCTTCCCAATGCAACTTTTCATGTTTTGCTACCATATCATTGACGGAAAACTTATCACGGACCATAGCTTTCCCGGCATTGGTACATTTTATTCTTAAGGATTGGTATCTATTTAGAACTTATTAAAAAAGTGTAAAAAAGTTCATTTTTTACTTGGCAAGGTTTTTGTTAATCCGCCTACATGAGACAGTCTACAGAGATTGGGTATGGTAACGGACGATAAAAAGCCTTTATAGGGATTTTTGTTTTTCGCGAACCCCTGACCGCCGCTGAAAAATAAAAATAGATTCTAAGCACATACAGAACAAAAAAATCCGCTTTTAAAGCCCACGGTGGCTCCATAATGGCGTAGCCTTGCGGAGTCTTAATGTAAAATCATACAGATTCCATAGCTCTTCGAGACTATGGAGCCACCAGAGAGAAATTAGCTGAACAGTTAC
>CAZJUM010000117.1:0-8409 GCA_964549175.1 uncultured Pseudomonadota bacterium
AAACAAAGGGGTACGCCACTTCACTCTTAAACACAAGAATCAACTATAACTCAAAGTCGAAACTCTGACAGCGTTTCTCCATTTCCGGACTATCTGTCTTCTTTTAGCTCTAAACCGGAAAGGAGATATGCATCAAGTGGAGATGCGGGGAAGGCATTCTATTCAAGGTTTCTTTCCCAAGAATTCAAACTAGAGGAAAAGCTTGTTTGTATTGGTATTGAGCTTCTTCAAGAAAACGTGATAACAAAAAAACTACTGGAACTGGGAATGAAAGAGGAAACTTTGAAAAAAGTGACTTCTTGTTTAAAGGGTAAACTGCAAGGGGATCTGAAGGAGGTTGATCGCTTATCAAAGCAGGTTTTTTTCCCTGTTCGCAATGGAAAGGATGTGGTCATAACGCCCATACAACATACTGGATTAACAAGAGACTTTCATTTAAAAATAGATAGAATTAAGCAAAACAAAAAAGAATCTATTCCATGCCGGGTAATAAAAGTTGGAGGTGCTAATCCTATTAATGCCGGTCAGTTAAACGCGGAATTAAGAGGTAGGCAGAGGCATTTAAAGAGCTTGCCACCTGATTTTAAGTATTCAAGGACTCGTTCGATTTTGTCCCGATTGAAAAAAACAGGATCAATATTTTCGATTGATCAGGCCAGGGCAATTGATTTCGGACCATTGAAAAAAATTTTTTCCAAAAAGTCTGATAATGTCTCTATTCGGAAGGAAATTAATGACGAGATGAAAAAAATCGTTTCAAGGTTGCTTTCTGATGCGGAGTACTTATCTGAATACATCCTTAACAATGATGATTTTTCTTTTGATGATGACTCATTTAAAAAAGTATCAAAAACAGAAAGAAAATTTTTGGATTTAAGGTCCCGAAACTATAAAAAACTGGGGAGCAATGAGAAAAGGGTGCTGGTAAATAAGCTTGTTGCCAATATCTCCAAAAATGAGACTCTTTTATCAGATCGTTACTTTGATGAGTTTAAAGAAGTAGCCGAAACCTTAATCGATGGGTATAGATGACTGAATACAGAACAATCGGATTTATTTTACTTGAAGGTCTGAAACTTTCTAATGTAAATGCTGAGGCAAATTTTTATGTATTCGGGTTCCCTGCTGTAACCGGATTTACTGGCTTTGGGCATTGGCTGGAATTGAAACTCAATGAAGAATTAACAAATAAATTCCGCGTTGAGGGTGTTGGTATTATTTCGCATTCTTTTTCAATGCATGCCGGAAGACCTAAGTGCCCTACTCAGCTTGAGGGATTATTTGAAAAATCCAAGAGCTCGAAGAACAGACCTAAGTGCCCTACTCAGCTTGAGGGCGAAAAATATAAAGCGAATCCACCGATTGTTGATGAAGCGAAAGCGGATTTATCGGTGTCATTGGTTTTAAGAACAACAGTAGTTGAAGCAAGTCGTTTTCGACCGGGTATGCCGAATCATTTTAGTGAGTTTGAGAAAGTCTGGTTAAAAAGTAACAAATTGAAGTCACTCATCAACGCCTCAGTGATATGCGGCGGGGGAGTTTCTAATTTCAAAGATGTTAAATACTTTTTGGAAAAAGAACTTGTTGAGTCTTTGAAAAGAATAAAAGGTGGATATTTTTTAAGAGATAGAATTGACCTTTTGGAAAACCGGAATGGAAAAAATCCCCTGGATTTGATTTTTGAATACTTGACAGCTTTTCGTAACAAAGAGGACCCGAATCATTTTAAAAGAAAACAAGGTGGGTGGATCGTACCGCTTGCGGTCGGTTATCAGGGAATTGAAACACCTAAAAAGAGAACCGGTGTTCGAAAAGGATATGAACACATGTATGCCGAGCCTTTGGTTGGACTTGGAGAGTTTGTTCATATCAAAAAATTCTTGTATCAGGAATCGTTTAATTTTGATAATTTTTTTTGGCAACACTTTTTTCAACCTGAATATAATATTTATTATGTTTCAACTAAAATAGGAGGTTCAGATGATGAAAATACCTAGTCTTCTCAGTTTCACAAGAAGTATTATTCCCTCAAACGGGATTTTTTATTATTTGGATAAAAATGATAAAAAACAACCGATTGTTATTCAGAAACAAACTGTCAGAGGTTCCATCGCAAATTATGCAAATGTTTACAAAGAGGGCAAACAGGATAAAGAAGAAAACATTGAAAAAGAGCTTCGTCCTGAAAATGCCAACATCCAGAAGATTGACACATGTTATTTAGACCCTGACGTTAAACGTTTTTCTGTTTCTTTTTCGGTCAATTTTACCAGCAATTCCTTAGAACCGAATGCCTGCGATGATGCTGATTATTTTAAAGCAATAACATTGTTCATTAAAGGTTTTATTGAAAAAAAGGGATTTCCCGATTTGGCTGAAAGATATTTGACAAATATCGAAACGCGAGATGGATGTGGAGAAATCGCTATTCTTATGACAAGAAGGTTATCGTTAAGATTAGTGGTGAGAAAGAAGCTGGATATGTGTTTCCGGTAAAAAACGATTTCAGTGTTCCTGATGACAAAAAGACTGAATTTAAAAAAATAGCGGATAAAATTGCCGCTGCTTTATCCGGAGATTCCGATCCTTTGAGACTTGAGATAAGCGGAAGCGGTACATTGGGAAAAGGGCAGGAAGTTTATCCTTCTCAGGAGTTCACGGAAAATAAAAAAGCTGGAAAAGTACTCGCTTCCGTACCAAACGGTGAAAAAAGACAGGCGATTATGCACAGTCAGAAGATTGGAAATGCCATTCGGACAATTGATATCTGGTACCAGGGTGCCACTCCCGATAAGCCGCTGGCAATTGAGCCATACGGTGTTATTCAGCAAAAAGCGCTTGCTCTGAGGCTTCCTACATCAGAAATGGATCTTTATACATATTTAAAGAAAATTGATGAGCTAACATCCAAAATTCAAAACGGGATAACGGATGAGAGTCGCTATGTAATGGCTTGCTTGATTAGAGGTGGCGTATATAGCGGAAAAAAGAAGGAGTAACGATGACAACACATTATTTTGATTGCTCAATCATAACCTCGGATAGTGACGCGGGTATGATGATGAGTAAATTGTTTACACGGATACATGGTTATTTGGTTGAAAACAAACTGGACAATGTCGGTTTGTCATTTCCGGCTTATACCGAAGTACATCCCGGAAGAATATTGAGATTGTTCTCTGACGAGAGTACTCTTGAAAACATTAAATCGAATGAAGGAATTGAGCTTCTGGAGAGAACATATGCCCTTGTTCGATCGGAGATAAAAAGGACTCCGGAAATTTGCCGGCATGCGATTTTTAAAAGAATGAGGAAATTCGATAAATCTTCGGAACGATTTATTGAAAAATCCACTGAGAAATTGATTAAAAAACTTGAGAAAAAAAAGGTAAAAGTTAAGAAGAAAATTCTTGAAAAAAGAGCTTCAATTTTAAAAAAAAGATTTAAGGAGAAGATCCCATATTTAAGAGTTAAAAGCAGATCAACCGAGCAAGGTTATTCGGTTTTTATTGGAAGATTCGATAATGACAATGAAAAAATCGGAAAATTTAGCGGTTACGGGCTTTCAAGTAATTTTTCAACCGTTCCGGTTTTTTGACCAATGTTCTTTTGAATTTCCATAATTGACTGTTTTAGTGAGGTTTTTAGCTTTTTCTTAAAAAATGGGTATTTTGAGATAGCATCACCCATTAGCTTATAAATATTGAATATTCTAAATATTTATAACCATTAGCCGCCGTATGTGCGGCTTAGAAATGTTGAACTTGGTTTCAAGCTCTACCGCAATGATTAGCCGCCGTATGTGCGGCTTAGAAAGAGAGAATGAGAGAATAGAAAGTGAACCAGTTATTAGCCGCCGTATGTGCGGCTTAGAAACTTAGTCCTGTATATGCTTGATAAGTCAATTTATTAGCCGCCGTATGTGCGGCTTAGAAAGCAAGACGGCAAACAAAGTCAGTTTTTAGAAAATTAGCCGCCGTATGTGCGGCTTAGAAAACAGTAACTATATTGATAAACAGGAGGAATGGATTAGCCGCCGTATGTGCGGCTTAGAAACTGAAAATGTTGAAGTTCTCATCTTCAACTCTATTAGCCGCCGTATGTGCGGCTTAGAAAAGCAAAGCGAGGTTGTAAACCTTTGTGGAGAAATTAGCCGCCGTATGTGCGGCTTAGAAAGAAAGAGAATGCCCATCATAAACTACATTCTCATTAGCCGCCGTATGTGCGGCTTAGAAATATTGTTCCCAATACATTTATTGAGCGCCAGAATTAGCCGCCGTATGTGCGGCTTAGAAAACTGCTCCCAAGTCCCGAGTTCAATTTTTTAATTAGTGCCTGAACGAAAATGGCCTTTCTATTAAAAGTTCCGGTTATGATTCGTGATAGGTGCTATTTGGTTTTTGTAAAATTATCTAAAAACTACCCTCTGATCATCAAAGTTTGGTCTCCTTCAACAAAATTTTGCCTCTTAGCGAGGGTTTTGGGCGCACTCCACCCGCTGGTACTGAAAACTTTGACAAAACCTGCGTTAGGCTGCTTGATATGAGCTGTTTTCCTTATAGGTTTGATTGTATTTCCGTCGTCTTGTTTCTTTCTTACGGCTTTGCTTCTGAATAATAGCACCCAGTTTATGGATATTGAACGACAGAATACCCATAGCAACATAACGACGGAATCCATTGATTCCCTTATCTCTACATTTCTTCAGCCTTTGGGTTTGCAGCGAATTAATCGCAGACTCTACTGCAGAATGCTGCCGTTTGGGCTTCTTGAATATTTCAGCATTTTCTTCGCGTTTCTGCTCCTGATTCCGTTTTCCCTTTTTTGGTAAAACTATGTTTTTCAATATTTTTTTCAGTTCATTTTTATTTTCAGGCGTGTAAAAACCTTTATCAAAACTGCAACCTTCAAGATCCGGGAAACTACTTTTAGCTGAACTTATTAACAGAACAGCGATCTGATCATCTGTTTGATTATCGCCGATTTGATAATCAATAATAAATCCGTATTCATCTTCAACAATCGCAACACGTTTTCCTAGTTCTTGAGGGACACCGGCTTTCCCTTTACTAATCCATTCGGTATGAGTCTCAAAAACTGAGAATACCTTTTCACAGTGAGGGATAGACTCGTTTTGAATTACCCTGCGATAGCTCTGGTCAATTTGCCGTTCAGCATGTTCGATATAGTATTCGATGGCGATAACCTCCGGTGCAAAAGAGACCTTCTCATCCATAATCAGTTGCAGTGTATCCATTGTTTTTAGGAGATAGTTTCTGACGATTTCTAAATATGAGATATATGCTCGTTTGATAACTTTAGCACGTTTCTCCTTAACTTCCGTTTTTTTCGATGTCGAATGTTTGAGCTTCTGAGCCTTTCGATAACGCTTTTTTATTGCTTTGAGCTTGTATTTGCTTTGCCGCCATTCAGGAATATGATGTTGGTCACAAAATCGACTGATTAAAACGATTGCTTTTCGAATCGCATCGAATAATAAACCGATATCTGTCGGATAATGCACATCTGTTTTAACCACCAATGAATCGCATCGACTGAAAAACGATTCATCCGGCTCTTTCCCACATAAATCTTGACCATGTTTTGCAACTACTTGATTAATTTGACGCAACGAATCTTCCGGTAACAAACGTATATTATCCTTCAACGTTTGAAGGCCGAATTTCACCTCTTTGTTGTCTTCATCAAAAGCGCGGAAGAGCCACTTTTAAGTTGCTAGTCACACAAAGCCCGCTACCTTTCTCTTGAAGGCGCTCATTCACATATGACTCTGTTAAATATGGCTTGGAATTGTTTATTCGCGCCAATTTTTAACTCGTACTGGGGTAATGAATCATTGGGAGGTGGAATTCAGCTTTGGAAAGATAATCCTGACTACAATCCTTTTTCATGAAATTAGCATTAAACTTTTCGGATGCGGATCTGATATGTCAACGATTCAGAGCTGTCCTCTTGAGTGGGTTAAGGAACGGAGGATTAAAATAATAGAAAGTCCCGTTGCACAATAAAACGATTCAAACTAGCATTAGAACATTGGTCACATTTAGTTGTTCTATTTGCTACCACTATTATTTTAATTAACTGATATAAAAAGTAATCCATGGCAATAATCAATACAAACTATCAAAAATTGGCGGCCGGATACCTATTTCCTGAAATCGCCCGAAGAACCAATGAGTTTCTAAAAGATAATCCCGATGCCAACGTTATGCGGCTGGGAATTGGCACCACTACCGAACCACTCACACCGCATGTGCTGAAAGGGCTCCGTCATGGTGTTGATCTGTTATCTCAGGTGGAAACATACAGTGGTTACGGTGATGAACAGGGAATGATAAAGCTCAGGGAGTTGTTGGTTGAATTATATTCCGGATATGGCGCATCCATTGATATCAGTGAGTTTTTTATTAGTGACGGTGCTAAACCGGATTCGGGAAAGATTCAGTCGATTTTCGGTATTGACAACAAAATCGCTGTGCAAGATCCGGCTTACCCCGTTTATGTTGACACCAATGTCATTGCGGGAAGAACCGGTGAGTTCAACGCTGAATCAGGACAATATGAGGGAATAGTCTATATGCCATGTACTGAAGCCAATAGCTTTTGCCCGGATGTCCCCAAGGAAAAAGTCGATCTGATTTATTTATGTAATCCCAATAACCCCACCGGATTTACAGCCACCAAAGAACAGGTTAAAATATTTATTGATTATGCTCGCGCCAACAAAAGTGTGATTATCTATGACGCCGCCTATGCCTCATTTATCAGAGATAACAAGCTGCCTCGAACAGTCTACGAAATTGAAGGAGCCGATGAGTGCTGTATAGAGATCAATAGTTTATCCAAATCAGCAGGATTCGCCGGGGTTCGATTGGGTTGGACAATTGTTCCGAAAAAACTGGTAGCTGAAAATGCGGAAGCAGGCGAAATAAATAAGTTGTGGAATCGATGCCAATGCACCTTTTTCAATGGTGCCTCCAATGTTGTCCAACAGGGAGGGATTTACGCTTTATCTTCTGAAGGATTAAAAGAATCCGGTGAACTGGTCAACTATTACTTGCACAATGCATCAATCATTCGTGAGGGGTTAATTGAAATGGGCATGACCGTATTTGGTGGCGACAACTCGCCTTATATCTGGCTTAAAACACCTGATGGTTTAGATTCATGGGGTTTTTTCAACAAACTGCTGAGCGAAACTCATGTATTGGGCACACCAGGCTCCGGATTCGGTCCGTCCGGTCAAGGGTATTTTAGACTAAGTGCGTTCGGACACCTGAAAGATGTCGAAACGGCCATTAGTAGCATTAAGAAGAATTTAAAGATCTAATCCGAGTTTCAACAAAATCACCGAGTGTAACGCAATATCTACTCTGTGGTTTTGATGATAGAGAATATAGTCCGCATCCAGGTCGATTTTTTATCCCGCCCTGATTGCTATCCCTTGATAACGGCTAAGGGATTAAGTTTGGCGATAGGTATAGGGGGAAAGCTAAATTGAGAAAAAGTGAAGGAGATTTTGTTCAGTCTTGAAAATTTCGAGACCCTGATTTTTCCGGTACTTTGATAAGAATTGTCTGGGGTTTTGTGTTGAGATCGGCTTGGATTTATTACTTGTTTTTTCAGGGGGAGAGCATTGATCGGCTAGATAAAACTGTGTCAGAGATCCTTTATAATTGACTCAAAATCGATTCGTTTAGCGGAGTTGAACCCAAAGAAGAGCTCAAAGATCGAGTTCTAAAATGGGTTGACGAAGTTAATGAATCACCGGTTGTTTACAATTGGAAGAACTTCGATTTTGCCAGAAAATAATGTGACTTTTTAATGGATCTTTATCCTGGTTTTCCGCTCAGAGAATTCTTTTTTCCGAATAGTGATCTTAACATTATTCTGAGCGACAACACCCGCAAGCGTCATTCCGGCAGCTTCCCCATCAACAGCGATAATATGTGGTTTCATATCCTTTAGGGCTAAATCCAAATCGTGTAACTTTCTGTTTGACTAGTCAAATGGGCAGTGTACGATTTATTAGTTAACGCCCTAAAATCATGCCGCTTCAATTCCTTGACTCGTCATATTATTATTCTAAATTTGGTTATATATGGAAATTGCCAGTGCAATACTCAAACTTGTTTCATCAGGACATCAGAAAAAACACACCGGCAAGTGTTTTTTATTGCATGGCAAGTCCATCCAAAACATCAAATGCGATTTCCAGCTGGTTAACGAAATTAATGTTACTGATCGCAGGCAAACATCTCAAACTTTGATTCTATTGGGCTCTCCGTTTATCAATACCTTTATTCAAGAGACCATCCACCTCAATAAAAAAGAACGAGATATAGTCAAATGTTGTGTTCAAAAAAGTTAAGCAGCAATATCCCTTTC
>CAZJUM010000118.1:0-8400 GCA_964549175.1 uncultured Pseudomonadota bacterium
TCCGTTATGATACCAAATCTCTGTAGACTGTCTCATGTAGGCGGATTAACAAAAACCCGTCAAAAACCTTGTCAAGTAAAAAATGAACTTTTTTGCACTTTTTTAATGAGTTCTGAATAGATACGATTCACTGTGAATAAATTGAAAGCCAAGCACCCAATCTCAATTGCTTTAAAAAAATCCAAAAACCTTTCTAAAGACCTAATACGAGAGTTTTCAAAGTTTTTAGCCGAGTATGAGGATTGGGAAGGTCAAGCATTATACTTATTGGAAGATAAGGGTAAAAAAATTGAATCCATTATCGAAGACTTATATGATGTTGACAAAAAAGACCAACCCACCTGGAAAAAACCAAAAGAAATAAAATCATTTGATAATGCCAGGTTCGATCAATTCACCGAAGATACCAAAGTAAAAGAAGCGGTCGGAAGTATTGTCCCATTTGATTATTATCCTCAGTTTTCCTTTCGCGACTGGAAACAGGAGCACGGATTCGACTCAATACCCCTTGAGGTGGGAGATATTCATACCATTATTCGTTTTAAATCGATTTATACCAAAGATCGGGAAGAAAAATTTATTTGGTCGTTCAATCGATCCCGCTATGGAATTCGTGGGTGGGGGAACGAGAAAAAAATCAAATCAATATCAAAATCGTTATTGGATAACAACAATAATCCCGGTTGGGTTGTTAAAACCTTTTTAGACGAAAATCTCCTTTTGTTCGATGAGGAGCACCAACCACGAGGAGAGGAAGGGGGTATTCCAAATCCATTGATCCTTTCCTCGCGGGATACACATTCCTTGATTTTCCTTCTCCTCGGCCATCCTTATTTATACTACGATGATAGCCGAATTCCTCTGCGCAATTCGTTTAAGAAAGTTGAATATGATATCAATATCTATTCTTTAAGCAATCACAAGATTATTGCCGGTATATTTTATCATACCGAGGGAAGTTCTCGGCTTCCAATTATCACCGATGATTTTGTGAATCGTGGTTTTATCCTATACGGACTTCCGAAGGCTATCATATTCGATATGAAGTACCACGAAATTTTACCGACACGCATTCCGGCCAAAATGATCAGGGATTCATTCAAGGGGATTTTGATTCCTAACGATGAATGGAATGAGTTTGAAAGCAAATGGAACGAATGGTACCCATGTCAGCCCCTCAACCATCTTGATCCGCAAAAGGTAGATCCCCCTAACTTTGAGGCCAGAGATGTTAAAGAATGGCAATATTGGCTTTCCAGACCGGAAACCCAGGTTCAATTGTTCGAAAAAGAAGAGGATATTACTATTATTCGAATGCACGATGAAACCAACCACTTCAATACCAATCGACTGGCTATTACTATTGAAAACTATGATGGGGTTAACTCCAAGCTAATTAATCCGTCACAAACCCCAAAAGCAGCCAAACTATTTCAAGTGATTAATACGATATTTAATGGGAAAAAAGTCGGATATTTCTATAGTGTTGAGAGACATCGCGCCTCACAAATGCTGCTGCTCGCGGAAGAATACCCGTACGCGTTCACTTACGGTGAAAGTGACAAACACATGATTTCCTCTGAAAAATTGGACTTTCGGATTACAGTGACAAGAAATCCCGCCAATGAAAACCAATATCTACTAAAAGGAGAGATTGGCAGCTTTACCAAACGAGGAAAGTTCAAATCGTTCGGTAAAAAGAACGCGACTCCGCCAAAAGCGATAGGCATGGTTCCGTCATTTGTTATGAAGGAAGACCAACTTGTACGAATTTCATCCATGATGAGCGGACGTCTGATTAACGATACAGTTTCCAGAGTTATTGTAAAAGAATCAGAAATTAGTGATTTTTATGCCACGGCTTTGCCTTATTTACGTCAACGTAATATTGCCATCAATGATCCCCAAGGCGTTTTAAGGGTTTCAGCGTTATTTAATTATAAGCTGAGGGGGAAAATGGTAATATGGGAAGTCAAGGGGGTATTGATGGGCCGGCTGGACACTTTTATGGAAACCGATATCGGGGAATATCCATATCCGTTGGACCTTAATGCCGATGAGTTTCAACAGACCATGGATAAGAAAAAATTCAAAATCCCCAAGGATTTTGCTCAAGAGCAAAAGCTTAGAGAAGAAATGCTTGAGACAGGATGGGTTGATGAGGGAGATGGTGATTTTTCCATGCGTGAGGATCATAGTATGAGGTTTGTGCTTGAAACTCTTTCCAATCAATCGCCGGATAGCATGATCACCTACATGGGAACAACCAAACTACGCCGCTGGAAAACCAAACAGGTGGTTCCTGAGATTTCTACGAATATCGCTTCCGGAATCGATTGGTTTAACGTCGATGTCACTATGAAAATCGATGGCAAGACATTTGATTTTAAAAAGCTTGTTGAATTGTGGAAGAATAACGAAAAAGCAATAGAATTGAAATCCGAAGACGGAAAAACCAGTGAGGGTGTCGCGGTTATCGACCGAGATTGGATAGCACGTTACGCACCGATTCTAAATCGACTACTAGGTGCCTCCTCGGGTAAAAAGCAAGCGTTTGCCAGGGAGGATATTGAAAAGTCTGTTGCCGAAGAAGAAAGTAAATCGGAGACTCTGCGTGTCGATAAATTCCAAATCGGTTTGTTGAGCGAATTGGAAATGACCGCGGCTCACAAATCTAGCGATGACGAATGGAAGAAGATTCTGAACAAAATTAGTTCCTTCAAGAGACTTAAAAACCAACGTGTTCCCAAAGAGATTCAAGGTGAGTTGCGTGATTATCAAAAAGAAGGTCTCAACTGGTTATGTTTTCTCAATGAGTTTGGATTTGGCGGAATCCTGGCCGATGACATGGGCCTGGGTAAAACTTTACAAACTCTTTCCTTTTTAGCCGTTATTAAGAAAAAACGTTCCGGACGTCCTAATTTAGTTGTAGCTCCGACATCCGTAGTGACAAATTGGATGGCTGAGGTCAACAGGTTTATTCCTCACTTTAAAGCTGTATTATTGCATGGCCAAAAGAGGAAGGAACATTACGAAGAAGCACACAAGGCCGATTTAATTATCACCACTTACGGTTTGTTGCAGCGTGATTTGGAATGGCTTAGTTCCATAGAGTTCCATGTTGTTATTCTTGATGAGGCTCAAAACATTAAAAATGCCCGATCGAAAACAGCTCAAGCTGTTATGTTGCTCAACGGAAAAAGACGATTGACTCTTACTGGAACACCGATCGAAAACTCAGTGATGGAATTATGGTCGCAGTTTAATTTTCTGATGCCCGGATTTTTCGGTAACTTGAAAGAATTCGCGCGAGATTACGTTAAACCGACCAGTAAGGGAAGTTTCAAAAGGAAACGGCCCAATCACGGTCTTCTGCGCAGACAAACACGACCATTCATTCTCAGGCGGTTAAAACAAGATGTCGCGAAGGAACTGCCGCCTAAAACTGAGCAAACGTTGATGTGCGAAATGAATGATCAACAAAAAAATCTCTATGACTCCATTTTAGAAATCGTGCGCCAGCAGGTGAAGGAAAAAATATCCGCGGGTGGCGTGCAAGGAGCGCGTATCGCGATTTTTGACGCGCTATTGAAATTGCGACAAATATGTTGTGATCCCCGATTGAGCTCTTTGGCCGGTCAGGATCCCCCATCCAGCGCGAAGTTTCGCCTGTTTTTTCAAACTTTGACCGATATTATTAAAGAGGGACATCGAGTTCTTGTTTTTAGTCAATTTGTTAAAATGTTCAACTTAATGCACGAGGATCTTGAAAAGAAAAATATCCCATATCTCCAACTGGACGGTAGTACCAAAAATCGGGAAGAATTGGTTAACAAGTTTCAGCAAAGTGATGAATATCCGGTCTTCTTGATCAGTCTCAAAGCTGGCGGAACCGGTATAAATCTGACAGCCGCGGACTACGTTATTCACTATGATCCATGGTGGAATCCGGCCGTAGAAGCCCAAGCCACTGATCGAGCACATCGTATTGGTCAAAAAAATCACCTATTCGTTTATAAGCTTATTACTCGCAACAGTATTGAGGAAAAAATCATTGAGCTTCAGAAGAAAAAGCGCGCACTCGCCGATAGCGTCATCGGTGTATCTGAACCACTTGAACAGATGCTTAATATGGAAGACTTGAATGAGCTTTTTGCTTTGTAATCATTCGCTTTCGCTTGATATATAAGTGATTGAAACTTGTTTTAACGTTTTTGCGTAAATCATCCGTCGAATTGATAATGTTCCACTATTTCAAATCTCTCTATGGACAGACAACCGATTACTCAAGAAGGGTACGATAATCTTCAGGAAGAATTGCGAAACCTGATCAAAATAGCTCGCCCCAAGGTGATTGAAGATATCGCGGAGGCGCGAGCACACGGAGACTTAAAGGAAAATGCCGAGTACCACGCGGCAAAGGAAAAACAAGGATGGATTGAAACCAAAATTCAGCAATTGAATTATCTGTTGGCTAATTCGGAGGTCATTGATGTCAGCTCGATCAAATCCGATCAAATAAGATTCGGTGCGACTGTAACTTATGAAGATATCGACTCAGGTGAGGAAACGACCTGGAAAATAGTCGGCGAAGAAGAAGCTGATTTCAAAGCGGGTAAAATCTCAATAAAATCTCCAATTGCTCGTGCAATCTTGGGTAAGGAAGAAGGTGACGCCATCATCATAAAAGTGCCCAAAGGTACAATTGAGGTTGAAATCACTACAATTGAATATATTTAGCCGTCCCCTATCGAAACTAATGAGCTAGAAATACCTGCCTACCAATACTTGTAATGTGATATTGTTTGGCAGGGAAAAAGTTGCCAGTTATTACGGTTTTTTAGAGCCTCACAGGCATGATCTCTGATGCTCTCATTGTCAAATACCGCATATAGCGCACTCCCGGAACCTGAAAGTCCGGCTGTGATAGCACCACTTGCCATGAGTGCTTTTCTGGCCATGTCCAGTGCCCCGTAGCGTTCCTTCCATAATGTCCAAAAGTCATTCAACTCCGGTGAATGGTTTCTGAATCCCTCTCGTGAGTAATTACTCCATACTTGTGTTCGTTCTGTGATGGAGCATTGGCTATAAGCTTCCCGCGTCGATATCGAAAATCCGGGAAAGAGTATTAGCAATGGCAATGGTTGAAAAGGCGGCAGATCGGACAATTGTTCTCCCATTCCTTGGGCGACGGATGGTTTGGGTTGAATAAAAAACGGAACATCAGCCCCCAGTTCAAGAGCGAGACTAACTAAGGTCTCTTTGCTTAGATTAAGTCCTAACAAATGATTGATTGTAACCAAAGTACCCGCCGCATTTCCGCTCCCCCCTCCTAACCCGGCACCAGATGGAATATTTTTGCTCAAATGAATTAACAGGGAGAAATTCAAACCGCTTGCGGATTCCAGTAAACGCGCGGCTTTAACGACTAAATTGTCTTCTGATTGTATGGGGATATCCGGAGATATCAGCTTAATGCCGGGTTTGTTGGAAGGGGAAAAAGAGATTCGATCAAAGAGCGAGATTGGGATCAGGTCCAAAATAAGTTCGTGGTGGCCATCTTCTCGCTTTTTAATAATATTCAAAAAAAAATTAACTTTGGCCGGAGTCAAAATAGTCTTAGAACTTTTTAAATCCATGACGAGTCTGGTCACCACTCTATGGGTTAAAGTCGGGATTACATATATTTTTGTATCAGTCTGTCAAATTCCTCAAACGGTAAACCTCCTGTTTTAATTTCACCCTCCAGTGTTTTGGATTCACGATCATATTTACCGATTAAAAAGGCCGGAGTTCCTGAAATACCTACCTTGGTACCGGAATTTATATCATTTTGCACAAGATCACGGTATTTCTGACTGTCAATACAGGATTCGAATTTCTTTTGATTTTCTATTCCGAGTTTTTTACCCAGATTTTTTAAGTAGTCCGCAAGCTTGGCTTCTTTTTTAGGAAGTTCGCTTTGATTGGCAAAAAAGTATTGATGAAATGCCTCAAATTTTCCTTGTTCCCGACTACACTCGGTAGCATTAGCCGCCTCATCGGCTTCGGTATGGAAAGCCAAAGGAAAATGTCGATACACAAAAGACACTTTTTTGCCATATTTAGCCCTGAGTCTTGCGATGGTAGTTTGTACCACTTGGCAATACGGGCATTGGTAGTCGGAATACTCCAACAGCATGACCGGGCCACTTCCCTTATTTCGAAAAAAGCCGGTCTCAATGGGAATTGTGATCAAGAAGTCATTAGGAATTCGTATATATTGTGTTACCAATCCGTTTCGCATCGCGTCCTGATACAAGTGATCGATGACTTTTCGTATTTGGCGGACTTTTTCATTGGTTAAGAAATTCTTAATATTTCCCGCTAAATCTTTTAGAGTTCCTTGAGAAGCCAAGTTTCGCTCATCATAAAAATCACTAATTTCCTCTTTCGTTACAAGCGGATTAATTTGTATTTTATACTTCGCGTATTTTTCTGAGAGTGTATTTAAGACTTTTATTTTTAGTTTAAGCATAATGGCTTCGTATAAATATTTCCTGACATCATTAATTTTCTTGTCCTCCAAACTTTGTAATCGAATTTCTTTTTTACCGATTTTGGCAATAACGGGGTTTTGATCATTCAAATAATGTTTTTCTGAAGCCGCCCAAAGACAAAAAGGGCTACCAATGCTGAGTAGTAAAGCGACAACAAGGCTAAATCGACGAACGATAGATTGTTTTGACATAATGAGTTTAATGGATGAGTGGTTGCGGGTCGCTCAGTATTAGTACTTCACAAACGATTTCCCGTATGCTTGGGGTAGATGATATATTTTAAATACTTATCCGGTGTTATATGAGTGAGATGTCAGATTTGCCATAATCGCGTCTTCACTCTGTAAATGGACATCCATTGCCTCACAGGCTGCCAAAGGCAATTTTTCCCTGGTTTTTAGAAACTGATTGAATGTTCTCATCGATTGAATCATGGTTGCCAAATCGTCTTCGGTGGGGTGCATTTTTCGAATAAACCAAGCTCCCAGAAAACTTTTGACTCGCTTAGGTGTGAGATCATCCAGAACTGTGATTGTTTTTTCTTCGCAATAATCAGTCAATAACACCTCAACATCTTCCACAGATCGCTCAAGTTCTTCTTCCCCTATTTGTAGCTCATCACTTAAATACTCATTGAATTCCTCAACCAGTTCTTCAAAAGGAGGCGCTACATAAGTGTCATCCTCATCTTCCGCTATGTCCGCGTCGCTTGTTACTCCTGGTATAGCATCCTCAAGGATTTCCGGTGTGAGGGCTTGAACGCGTTCTTCCAGATAGCTGGCCCAGTCTTTATCATATTCTTTCAGTTTGAGATTGAGCTGATCCAATGTAAATTCGGTATCAGGCGCGTCCAGTTTACTGGCCGATACCAAATACATACCAACAATAATCTGATTCATGGTCGGGAGTGAGTTTTCTTGTTCCATGAAATATTGCATGGCATTGACCATCATGCCCCGGTTGGTGTCACCAACTGATTCAAATTTTATTTTTAAAAGCTCGAGTTTTTCTTTTAATTGATCTTGAAATTCAGTGGTTGAAAGAGCTTCAATTTGATCCGGCAACTTCTCATGGTCTGATCGAGCCTGTTTGATCTGCTCCGGAGTGAATTGAATTTCTTGCAGTTCCGGTTCAAAAACCAAAGAGGGCAAATTCTTTAGATTCTTTTTCACATTAGACATTGAGAGCGGCTTAGGCGCCGTGGGTTTCCTTTGAGCTAGGATTTTTTTCTTAATGTGTTTTTTTTTATTTTTTTTGTTTTGCTTCCGTTTAAGGACACCGGCTTTCTTTTGTTTTTTTTGCTTGGCCATAAGTTGATCGTTCGATTACGCGAAATATGCTGATTATTTTCTGTTGAATTAACGAGTTTTCGGATGAAATGGGACGGAACTGATCATTGCTTCCGAAATATCTCAATTATTGGATCCATATAAATAATACCACTAGATTATCGGAAGAAAATTGACAAGGCGTATAAGCTTCCAAAATTCACGGCCAAAATAAGTGCTTTGAGCTTAATGATTATGTACAATTCGTAGCCCTTTTTCTTTGATCACCCCTGTCATTCCCACGAAAGTGGGGATCTAACAATAAAATTCTTTGGTGGCTCCATAGTCTCGAAGAGCTATGGAGTCTGTATGATTTTACATTAAGGCTCCACAAGGCTACGCCATTATGGAGCCACCGGAGGGTTAGAAGCGGATTTTTTTGTTCTGTATGGGCTTAGAATCTATTTTTATTTTTCAGCTGCCAGGAGTTCGCGAAAAACAAAAAGCCCTACAAAGGTTTTTTATCGTCCATTATGACACCAAATCTCTGTAGACTGTCTAATGTAGGCGGATTAACAAAAATCCGTCAAAAA
>CAZJUM010000119.1:0-8192 GCA_964549175.1 uncultured Pseudomonadota bacterium
CATACAGAACAAAAAAATCCGCTTTTAAAGCCCACGGTGGCTCCATAATGGCGTCACCTTGCGGAGTCTTAATGTAAAATCATACAGACTCTATAGCTCTTCGAGACTATGGAGCCACCGGAGAGGGAATATCATAAAGGCTGGAATGGTTGCACATGATTATATATGCTTTTTCCTTTTTCAATTCGATCTTTTGTTGCCGATGAACGGCATAAGTAATTTTAGCTTGTTTCAGCAAAAAGTTGGACCAACCCATAAGCCGTTGATCCACCATCTCTTTTCTGTTTTTACCCAGGAATGCTTTAATCAGTGAAACAAAAGACACAAAAATAGTGATTCCAACGGATAGCAGAATTATTCGAATTGTTTGGATTGGTGAAACCACTTAAGGATAAAGTGTGAAGATCGGGCAAAAAAAAGCTCAAAGTTCTTTAAGGCTCCGGTATAAAATCGAGCTTTTTTAAACCAATATCAAAAGACTGATACAGCTTAGATCATTAGAATTGTTTTATTATTATGAGACATTTCTGAATTGATGTTCGCATTTTGGAATGAGTTTCTCAAAATCATCAGCAGGTTTGCAATGAATTGGTCCGAATTCACTCATTTGATGGAGTTTCATCATCATCAATTTGGCCAGTTCCAAAATAGCCATAAATGAGATAATCACTTCAGATCGTTTCGGTGTGTGAATGAATATATGCTGAAAAATCAGGGTTTGGCCTGATTTAAAGAGGCGCGTGAGCTCAAGGATTTTTCTTTCTATAGGATACTCATCTTTACTGATCGCATGGGATTTTCGAAACTCTTTTTTTTGTATGGACCGTTTATACGCCATAAGTAATTCATATACGGATAACTCAGAAAATTGAATCTCAGCTTCTTGCTGTTCTTCTTCATCGGAAATATTGGGTCGGGTAAAGGTATCCCGACCCAATACATCCCTGTGATCAAAATATTCGGATATCAGTTTATATCGGTGGTATTCAATCAGTTTAATTCGGAGTTGCTCTTCCGTATCCGTACTTTCATCATCTTCCGGTTCCTCCGGCTTGGGGAGAAGAGTGCGCGATTTGATCAGAACCAGGGTTGAAGCGATATCCAAAAACTCAATGGCAATATCCATATCGAATTCCTTCATAAATTCGATATATTCCAAATAAGGCGTGCATACTTCAGCCAGGGGGATTTCCCTGATATCCATTTTCTGTTTGCGAATTAACTCCAACAGTAGATCCAAAGGACCCTCGAAGCTTGTTAGACTCACCTTTAGTAAATCATAAATCTCAAGTTGTTTTCCTGTATGTGTCATGGAACGCGGCTAATTCAGTAACTCTATTTACGATTGATTTAAACCAGCAAACGGTAACAGTTTTGCTCCAATATTTTTATTATATCAACTATAAAGAATGACAGCTGCTAATGATTGTCAGAAAAAAATTCCGTAATTTGGCGGGAATTTTGCTTTTTTGAAATTATTTTCCAAATCTTACCTTTTGTCCTGTTTCTACCTACAATAACAATTATTTTTCAATGGAGTAAATTGAAAACAGCATGGGTATTAACAAAATAAATCTACACGGATATCCCCCAAAAGAAGGCTTGTACAACCCCGAGTATGAAAAAGACTCTTGCGGAGTCGGTTTTGTTACTAACATTCAAGGAGAAAAATCCCACAAAATCATTAATAAAGGTATCCATATTCTAAAAAATATGGAGCACCGGGGGGCAGCTGGTGCCGATCCGAATAGTGGAGATGGAGCTGGTATTCTGACACAAATTCCTCACGAATTATTTGCGATAGAATTGCGAAAAAACTCCTTGGCACTCCCTGACGAAAAAGAATACGGTGTTGGAATGGTTTTTATGCCATCTGATGCCAAGGCGGTAACTCGATGTCAGGAAATCTACGAACAAGTAATACAAGACGAAAAACAGGAAATCATTGGATGGCGAAAAGTTCCGACTGATAATTCCTGCCTCTCCAGCTCTATGCTTGATCGAGAACCCGCAGTGTATCAGGTATTTATCAAAAATTCCAATAGTGGTTTCGGCAGCAACTCACATGATTTCGAACGCAGACTATACATCATCCGCCGACTTGTTGAAAAAGCGATTGGGGAGTCAGACATTCCGGACAAAGACGCTTTTTACATTTGCGGTCAATCCTCCGCCACAATCACCTACAAAGGGATGTTTCTAGCCTGGCAATTAGAACAATACTATCCGGATTTGCAAAATTCAAAATTTGCCAGTGCGATGGCATTGGTGCATCAGCGGTTTTCAACGAATACCTTTCCAACCTGGGGATTGGCACAGCCATTTCGATACCTGGCCCATAACGGTGAAATCAATACCTTAAAGGGTAATGTCAATTGGTCGCGCTCACGGGAAGCCTATTTGGAATCTGATTACTTCGGTGACGATATCAAAAAACTATTCCCTATCGTTGTACCTGGTGGTAGTGATTCAGCCAGTTTTGATAATTTTTTTGAGCAATTACTGGCTTCCGGACGCAGTATGGAACACGCGTTTTTGATGATGACTCCGGAAGCCTGGCAAAACCAAAAAAATCTCGATCCCGAACTTAAAGGATTTTATGAATATCATTCAGCACTGATGGAACCCTGGGATGGCCCGGCAGCTATTATGTTTGCCGATGGCAAAAAAATTGGGGGTGGTCTGGATCGGAACGGATTGCGTCCTGTACGTTATGTTGAAACATTTGACGGATTTTTTATAATGGCATCGGAAAGCGGGGTACTGGAAGTTCCGGTCGGTAATATTAAACAACGTGGTCGGTTGGCTCCGGGCGAGATACTGGTAGTCGATACCGAGGAAGGCGTTGTTTTATATGATGAAGAAATCAAACAATATGTCAGTACACGCAAGCCTTATTCACGTTGGATCGATGATATTCGTATTAAACTGGCGGACCTTCCTTCTCCGGCAACATTCAGCCAGCCTGACTTTTATAAATTAAGAGAATTACAAAATGTTTTCCTTTACTCACGGGAAGATGTCTATCAATTGATCAAACCCATGGCAGAAAAAGGCCAGGAAACAACCTATTCCATGGGGAGTGACACACCACTGGCCGTATTATCCGGTCAACCAAAATTATTGTATAACTATTTTAAACAACACTTTGCTCAAGTGACCAATCCAGCCATTGATTCCATCCGTGAAGAGCTGGTAATGTCTTTATTGGTGAGAGTCGGCGGTAGTTATAATATATTGAATGACGCGCCGGGCGCTACGAAGAAGCTGGAGTTATCCAATCCGGTTCTTACCAATTCCAATTTGGAGCAGTTACGCCATATCGATTCAAAGTCATTACGCGCGCAAACCATTGATATCAGCTACCTGTTTCAGGAACAAGCACTAGAGCAAGCATTGGAATCCCTTTGTGAAACAACAGAAAAAGCAGTGGACCTTGGTTATCGCCTGTTGATTTTAAGCGATCGTAATATCAATAAAACTCGAGCCCCAATACCACCACTTTTAGCGGTATCCGCGGCACATCACTATTTAATACGACAGAAAAAACGTGGGAAGGCATCCATTATTCTCGAAAGTGGTGAAGTTCGTGAAGTTCATCATTTCGCTATATTGCTGGCGTTTGGTGCCAGCGCGATCAATCCTTACCTGGCAATCGACTCGATCACTCAATTGGAAATCAGCGGAGATCTTGAGCCAGGGTTAGATTCCAAAAAAGCTGTCGTAAACTATATTAACGCTGTCAGCAAAGGCTTAAAAAAGATCTTTGCCAAAATGGGTATCTCAACCTTAGCCAGTTACCATGGAGCCCAAATATTTGAGGCTGTGGGTCTCAACTCCTCACTTATCGACAAGTATTTTACCGGCACCTATTCAGTAATTGAGGGAATCGGATTGGAAGAACTGGAACAGGAGATAAAGTCCCGACATCTTAAGGCGTACGCCACCGAAGCTATCATTTTTAATCGACTTCAATCCATTGGTGAGTACAATTGGCGAAAACAAGGTGAATATCACGCGTATAATCCTGAAAGTATCTCCAAACTGCAGCAATCGACCAGAACTAACTCGTACGATTTGTTCAAAGAATATTCAGCACTGGTCAATGAGCAGAGTAAAGATCTTCAAACCATTCGAGGGCTCTTCGGTTTTAGATACGACATCACCGAACCCGTACCACTGAATGAAGTGACATATGTCAGTGAAATCTGTAAGCGATTTGTCACCGGAGCCATGTCCATCGGCTCAATTTCTCAGGAAGCTCATGAAACTTTGGCGATCGCTATGAACCGCATTGGCGGAAAAAGTAATTCCGGTGAAGGCGGCGAAGATGAAGCCCGTTTTCAAAAAGAGAAGAATGGTGACTGGAAACGCAGTGCTATCAAACAAGTGGCATCCGGACGATTCGGAGTGACAAGTAATTACCTGCTTAACGCCGATGAGCTGCAAATTAAAGTGGCACAGGGCGCGAAACCTGGCGAAGGAGGACAATTGCCGGGCTTCAAAGTGACCGAATACATTGGAAAAATTCGCCATACGATTCCGGGGGTTACGTTAATCTCACCGCCACCACATCACGATATATATTCTATTGAGGATTTAGCTCAATTGATTTTTGATCTGAAAAATGCCAATTCCAAAGCAAAAATAAATGTTAAACTGGTCGCGGAAACCGGGGTAGGAACCATTGCTGCCGGCGTGACCAAAGCACTAGCTGATGTCGTTACTATTTCAGGATATGATGGCGGAACCGGGGCTTCTCCCGCCACATCGATCAAACACGCGGGTTTACCCTGGGAAATCGGACTTTCGGAAACACAGCAAGTGCTTGTTAAAAATAATTTGCGCGGTCAGATTCGAGTGCAGATCGATGGGCAGTTGAAAACCGGAAGAGATATTGTTATTGCCGCGTTGTTGGGTGCGGAAGAGTTTGGATTCGCCACCTCCGCGCTGATTGTTCTCGGGTGTGCGATGATGCGTAAGTGTCACTTAAACTCCTGCCCGGTTGGAGTAGCAACGCAAGATCCGGAACTTCGGAAAAACTTCAACGGAAAAGCTGAATACTTAATCAACTTTTTTCACTTCCTGGCGCGGGAAGTTCGTGAGATCATGGCGAAGCTCGGTATTCGACATTTTGACGATCTAATCGGTCAAGTTCAGTACCTTAAAACGCGGGATGCCGTTGATCACTGGAAAGCCAAAGGCCTCGATTTTTCTAATATTTTTTACAAACAAGAATCCGAAGACGGTATTTTGAGAAATGTCTCCGGTCCGAAGCATAAATTGTATGATATCTTGGATCTTGATTTGATCGCTTATGCCAAAGAAGCTCTGGAGAATGGTCGTAAAGTTGAGTTTTCACATGAGCTAAGTAACCGCGACCGCACCACCGGAACAATGCTAGGTAGCAAAATAACCGAATTGTATGGTGCCAAAGGATTACCGAAAGGAACCATTAGAATTAATCTATTCGGAACAGCCGGGCAAAGTTTCGGGGCCTTTATCCCCAGAGGTTTGACTCTTAATCTCTCAGGAGATGCCAACGATTACGTGGGTAAGGGCTTATCCGGCGGTCAACTTATTATCAAACCACCGGCGGATGCCAAGTGGAAGGCCGCAGACAATATGATTGTCGGGAATACAGCACTTTATGGGGCTACCTCCGGTGAAGCCTATTTTTCAGGCCTTGGCGGTGAGCGTTTCGCTGTGCGAAATAGCGGAGCTACCGCTGTAGTTGAAGGGGTTGGAGACCATGGGTGTGAATATATGACCGGCGGCATCGTAGTTGTTTTAGGTAAAACCGGAAAAAACTTTGCGGCCGGAATGAGTGGTGGGGTGGCTTATATCTACGATAAAAATAAGACCTTTCCGAGACACTGCAACCAGTCAATGGTAGATATCGAACGTCTTAATGACCCCGAGCAGATCAAAGAGCTGCAAAAGTTGGTCACCAATCATCGGCGACTCACGGGCAGTAAATTAGCCGGTAATATTTTAAAAAACTGGATCAAAAGCGTCGCGGATTTTGTTATTGTAATCCCTTTTGAGTATCGGAAAATCATGATTAGTCGTTTCATGCCGAATTAAATGGGTATTGCGCCATCGCAACAATTAAACACTTATTTATCAACGCTCTAATCAGAAAAAACAATGGGAAAAACAACAGGATTTTTAGATTATCCAAGAGAGGAACAACCCAAACAAGCGGTAGTTGATCGAGTAAAACATAATAAAGAGTTTTTTCTTCCGCTATCCAATCGCAGATTACGAACACAAACAGCCAGGTGCATGAATTGTGGTGTTCCGTTTTGTAACGGGGCATGTACAATCAGTAATTTGATTCCGGAGTTTAATGATTTTATATATCACAATCAGTGGAAAGCTGCCTATGAAGTGCTTCAAAGCACCAATAACTTTCCGGAAATTACCGGCCGTGTTTGTCCGGCATTGTGCGAGCCCGCATGCTGTGCGGGACTTGTAGCGGAACCGGTGTCGATAAAGACCATTGAACTGGCTATCATTGAGCATGCGTTTGAACAAGGATGGGTGAAACCTCACAAAGTTCTGGTGAGGAATGGCATTGAAGTGGCCGTAATCGGTTCCGGACCGGCAGGTCTGGCAGCCGCGCAGCAGCTTAATCTTGCCGGTTATGAGGTTACCGTCTTTGAGAAAAACGAGGTTATCGGAGGCATTCCGGTATTGGGAATACCTGATTTCAAACTGGAAAAATATATCATTCAAAGGCGTGTGGATATTCTTGAAAAAGAAGGTATTAAGTTTGAGACAAATTGTAATATCGGCGTGAATTACTCTGTTGATCAACTGAGGAAAAGTTTTGATTATATATGCCTTACCGGGGGATCCGAACAACCGAGGGATTTAGTGTGCGACGGAAGAGAATTGGATGGGATTCACTATGCCATGGATTTCTTGAAGCAACAAAATCGGATCAATTCCGGTCGCGAAATCAAGGGGAAAAAAATATCGGCCAGAAACAAGCATGTTGTTGTCATTGGCGGTGGCGACACCGGTTCAGACTGTGTAGGGACAAGTATTCGTCAACACGCGTTATCAGTCACGCTAATTGAGATTATGCCGGCACCACCCTTAAACCGACCAGCGGATAATCCCTGGCCTGAGTGGCCTTTGATTCAGCGAACCTCAACATCACAAGAAGAAGGATGTATACGAAAATATGGATTAATCACCAAAGAATTTATCGGAGATGGTCAAGTCGAGTCCATCACTTGCGCCAAAGCGTTTTGGACTGAACCGGATATATTCGGGAAACGAAGCTTCAGAGAAGCCGAAGGGACTGACTTTCAAGTAAAAGCTGATTTAGTGTTACTCGCAATGGGATTTGTTCATCCGGTAAAAGAGGGTCTGTTGGAATCATTGGGTGTTGAGCTTAACAAGTTTGGTAATGTCAAGGTTTCAAACTACCAAACATCCAAGAAAAATATTTTCGCGGCCGGTGATATGGTAACCGGTCAATCATTAGTGGTAAGAGCCATACATAGTGGTCGGGAAATGGCCAAAGCGTTAGATACGGCGGTAAAAGGGTATTCTCACCTGCATTAACTCCGGCCCAGGAGATTGAGTGTCGAAGGTGATCTTGGTGTACTCATCGACACGCGACTCACCATTGGAATCATCTTAAAACCCAGGAAATCAAAAGTGAGTCTGATTAATGCTGACATCCAAACGCGCTTCAATTGATTGTCATCCTCTCACTGAATGAGCGAGTCTCGAATCGCGAAAGGAAGATCCAGGAAGAAGGCAAAGCTATCTACCCTTTTTAAAGTTGAATAAACGCTCTTCGCGCGGAATATCTCAAATTCATCGTAGGAACCGATTTGGTCGATAACTAGCAAGGGATGTAATTTGTATATGATCAATTCAGTCTCGGTTTTGCCGGAGGGTATAAAGAAATCTGATTATGTACAATTCACAGCCCTTTTTCTTTGATCACCCCCTGTCATTCCCACGAAAGTGGGAATCTAACAATAAAAGTCTAAAAAGCCAGTATCTATTCAGAACTTATTAAAAAAGTGCAAAAAAGTTCATTTTTTACTTGACAAGGTTTTTGACGGATTTTTGTTAATCCGCTTACATTAGACAGTCTACAGAGATTGGGTACGGTAACGGACGATAAAAAGCCTTCATAGGGATTTTTGTTTTTCGCGAACCCC
>CAZJUM010000120.1:0-8089 GCA_964549175.1 uncultured Pseudomonadota bacterium
AAACAAAGGGGTACGCCACTTCACTCTCAAACACAAGAATCAACTATAACTCAATACTTTAGTTGATCCTCCCCAAGGATTGTACACCTGAGGTTAAGCCTCTATAATGGGAAATTATAGAGGGCAAAATGGTTATTAAAAAAAGAAGAAAGTATGATCGAGATTTCAAACGAAATGCTGTTTTATTGTGTGCTGAACCTGTCAGAACCGTCAAAGAAGTCGCTGAGAATTTAGGGATTGCCAAAGACCTATTATATCGCTGGCGCCGAGAATACCACCTTTCAAATGGGAAGCCTGCTTTTCCAGGCAATGGTATTGAAGCATTGACCGATGAACAAAAGCGAATTCGAGAACTTGAAAAAAAGCTTCGAGAAACAGAAATGGAGCGAGATATATTAAAAAAAGCCATGACCATCTTCAGCAGAGCACCGAAATGAAATATCAGTTTATAGAAAACCACCGCTCCGAGTTTACGGTGAAGAAGATGTGCCAAATGATGAACATTTCTGAGAGTGGTTATCAACATTGGAAAAAGAGAGAACCTTCTGCATTGCAACTTCGCAGAGAAAGATTGAAGCAACGTATTTTTGAATTATATAAGGATAAGAGTGGCGCTCAGCAAAGTCTATATTTTCATATTCGTTGAGCCCTCCGGGCATGGTTGTTCGTTAATTTTAGTAAATATTCAGGGTAGTTATCGATAAGTTTGTTTTTCAAGCATCTTCTGAATTTTTATCATGAGGATACACCCGGATATCCTTAATGGGAACACTAATTTTTCCAGCTGGTCCGTGTTTTCCGCGACTGCTGCTTTCCCCCGTATTGATCCGGTTGACCGCTTCGCCACGGGTTCCGCGAATCGGTTTTTTGTGCAAACGACTCCATTAATACAGGCCGGATGAATCATCATAAATATATGAAACATTCTCGATCAACTTACCGGCTTTTTTGAAGATTGTAAGGATATGAGCGGCATGGTATCCGTCACGTTTGATCATATGGCTCTGACAGCGATATGTTCCGGTTATAAGAGTCTTGAAAACATCTTTAATCTTCGATTGGAGCAGACTTTTTTTGTGATTGTTGTTTTATTATCGCTCATTAATATCTATCATATTACGGAGCCGTTATCTATTAACGATCGCTAAACCCTGTATTTCGGGACTCTCGCCTCATTTTCAGGGGGCGAAACTTGAGTTAAAATTAAAGATCCCCCTCTGTTATTTTACAAAAAGCCGGATTGAGGTTCGAGTTAATTGGTTCTTTTTTTTAAGAATCTAGTTTGTCTTTATGGTTATTTTGGTTTATGGTGGCTCAATTGTTGGTCTGGATCTAAAAAGATTGATGTTTATTCAAATAGACAGAGTTTTCAAGTTTTATAAACCAAAATCAAGGAGAGGAAATGAAAAAAATATTGGTCAGCTTGTCTTTATTGTTTGTGTTTTCAATACCCGCTTTGGCGAATGTAAAAATCGGTGTTGTGTTTGACGCGGGTGGAAAAAATGACCGAAGTTTTAATCAGTCCGCATGGGAAGGAGCGCGGAAAGCTCAACAAGAACTTGGAATCACCCTTAAAGATGCTGAGCCGGGAGATAGCAGTGCCGTTGAGGAAGCAATGAGAGCGATGGCGTCTGAGGGATACGATTTGATTTTTGGAATCGGTTTTGCTAATGCCACAGCGGTTGAGAATGTCGCTAAGGAATTCCCTAAAATCAATTTCGCGTTGGTTGACGCTGTGGTTGATCTTCCTAATGTATCAAACTTGGTCTTCAAAGAGCATGAAGGGTCATACCTGGTTGGAATGCTGGCCGGAATGAGATCCCGAGTGGTTAACGGAAAAAGAACCATTGGTTTCATTGGCGGAATGGAAATTCCTCTGATTCATAAGTTTGAGCAAGGCTATATTCAGGGCGCCAAAAGAATTTATCCGGATATCAACGTGATTGTTAACTATGTTGGTAATACGCCAACCGCTTGGAATGATCCCACAAAAGCCAAAGAAATTGCCAACGCGCAATTCGGAAAAGGCGCGTCTGTAATTTATGCCGCCGCCGGCGGTTCCGGAAACGGTCTGTTTGACGCTATCCAAGAGCGAAATGGTAAAGGCGTCCCTTGCGATCCAAAGTTTAAGAACAAGAAACGTGTGGATAAATGTATTTACGCGATCGGTGTAGACTCCAATCAAAACTATATCGTACCTGGTCAGATTTTAACATCCATGTTAAAGCGTGTTGACGTTGCCGTTTATGATGCTATTAAGCGTGTTCAGGAAGGCAGTCTGACAGGTGGCGTACTTGTTTACGGATTGGAGAACAATGGTGTCGGGTATGCTATTGATCAATACAATCGCAAGCTTATTAACAAGAAGATGGAAAAAGTTATCGCCATGTTCCGACAAAAAATCATCAATGGTGAGATTTCCGTAAGGGATAAGCGGTAATCGCGAGAATAATCCCACTTAACCTTTTTTACGACGCATCCGTTTCCGCGAGACCGTACGATTTAGCGGATGGCGGATGCTTAGTCATTTTAGGAGATTATGTTTGCTGTCAGATTAAAGTCCATAACGAAACGTTTTGGCAAGGTGTTAGCCAATGATTCGGTCGACATCGATATTAAGAAGCAACATATCCACGCAATCATCGGTGAAAACGGTGCCGGTAAATCCACGATCATGGAAATCTTATACGGATTTTATCAAGCGGATTCCGGAGAAATCGAGGTATTCGGGGAAAAAGTAGAAATTTCCAATCCCCATGTCGCTATTAAAAATGGTATCGGTATGGTCCATCAACATTTTATGTTGATTCCTCCGATGACGGTGGCGGAGAATATTATTTTAGGAGTAGAGAGTCCAAAAACAGGGGGTATACTGCAACTGGCCAAAGCGGAAGAGAAAATTCAGAAGCTGTCCGATGAATACGGATTACAGATCGATCCCAAAGCGAAAGTTGAAACCTTATCAGTTGGTTTGGAGCAGCGTGTTGAGATTTTAAAAGCGTTATATCGTGAAGTTGATATTTTGATTTTGGATGAACCAACAGCGGTTCTAACCCCGTTAGAAGTGAAAGAGTTTTTTCAAATTTTAAAAAAACTAAAGGATCAAGGAAAAACCATAATTATAATTACCCACAAACTCGACGAAGTACTTGAAATATCGGATGAGGTAACCGTTATGCGTAACGGAAAAAAGGTGGGGGATATAGAAACCAAAGAAGCTACAGCCGGAATACTGGCCAATTTAATGGTTGGACGTGAGGTATTACTGAGACTGAACAAAAAACCGGTTGATACTGGCGAAGTTGTTCTTAAAGTAGATAACTTATCTGTAACCATTGAAAATTCAGAAAAGCTAAAGGATGTTAGTTTTGAGATAAAAGAGGGAGAGGTAGTCGGAATCGCGGGAGTTGAAGGAAACGGACAAACTGAGTTGGTAGAGGCTCTAACCGGACTGCGAAAAGCGAGCTCCGGAAGTGTTTGGTTCCGGGGTGAGAATGTTACCAATATTTCGGCCAGGACGATTCGTGAAAAGAGTATTGCGCATGTACCCGCTAATAGAAAAGCCCATGGATTTATTTCCTCATTTTCCAACGCCAACAACAAGATCCTGGGTTTTCATTATCGAAAACCGTTTTGCCGTTCCAGTGGTTTTTTTGATTTTTATACCATCAAAGAATACGCGGAAAAGCTGGTTGATGAATTTGACGTCCGCCCACCCAATATCGATATCCCTACAAGTAGCCTTTCAGGCGGAAATCAACAAAAGTTAGTTGTAGCTCGGGAACTCAACCAACACCCCAAATTACTGATTATCGCGCAACCAACACGTGGCGTTGATATTGGGGCCATTGAATTTATCCACCAGCACATATTGAATTTGCGAGAGAAAAAGGTTGCGATTTTATTAGTATCTGCCGAATTGGAAGAAATCAGATCACTTTCCGATCGTACGCTTGTCATGTACGAAGGAGAAGTTGCCGGTGAAGTCAATTCAGAAACATTTGATATTCAAAAAATTGGATTGATGATGACGGGTCAGGTTGAATAATCCTGCAAAACATCTTATGCCTGTTATCCATTTCAAGTTGAAATCAAAAAACAGCTATTGAAATATTATGTTTATCAAAAAGTATGAAGTGATAATTTTACCACTGGTATCTGTTTTCGCAGCTCTGCTGGTGGGAGCCGTATTAATCTTTTCGGTGGGGGAAAATCCACTTGAAGTATACTGGATATTCTTTAAGAACTCTTTGTTCTCCGGGAAGGGTATCGGATACACGCTATTTTATGCCACACCGTTGATATTTACCGGGTTGGCCGTTGCATTTGGTTTCCGGTGCGGGTTGTTTAATATTGGAGCTGAAGGGCAGCTCTATGTCGGCGCGATGGCAACCACACTGGTTGCTATTTGGCTAGATGGGACCTCAGCCTGGATAATGATTCCCGTTTGTTTTATGGTGGCATTTACAGCCGGAGGTATCTGGGGTGGTATTCCCGGTATACTGAAGGCTCGTTTTGGCGGTCATGAGGTGATTAACACCATTATGATGAACTTAATTGCTTTTAGTTTGGTGAATTATCTGGTCGTCGGGCCATTTCATCGCAGAGGCACACAAATTTTAGAAACTGAATTTATTCCTAACGCCGCGAGAATACCAAGAATTCATGATATTTTGCCGTGGGCACCTAAGTCGTTGCCATTGAACCTTGGATTTGTAATTGCTCTAATTACTTGTGTACTTGTATACTTGATATTGTGGAAAACCAAATGGGGGTATGAGATCAGAGCTGTCGGGATTAGTAACACCGTATCACAGTACGCGGGAATTAATGTTAAGAAAAACATGGTGATGGCAATGTTTATTTCCGGTGGATTTGCCGGAATGGTGGCGATTCATGAAGTAATGGGGTATCGATACACTTTCCACGATAGTTTTTCGCAAGGGGTTGGTTTTATTGGAATCGCTGTGGCTTTATTGGGGCGGAATCATCCCGTCGGAATCGTACTGGCAGCCCTGTTATTTGGGGCATTAAGCCGAGGTAGTCTCTTCCTGGATTTAAATTTTGATAGTTTGTCAAAAGACTTGGTGATGGTGCTTCAAGGGGTCATTATTCTGTTTGTCGCTACGGATCAATTATTTAAAAAAATACTGAGAATAAGTAAGTAAAACTCATAATTGGGTGTCGAAAGTAGCTATGGGAAATAACAAGCAGAACAATAACGCGCCACTGAAAGAACTTATTAAAAAAATCCCCAAGAACGACCTCCATGTTCATTTGGATGGGTCCATTCGTCTTGAAACGATTATTGATATTTCAAAAAAGGAAAACCTAAAACTTCCAAGCCATTCTGTTGAAGGTCTTAATGAAACGGTTTTTAAGGAAAGATACGCGAGTCTTGAGGAGTATTTAACGACCTTTACTTATTCATGCGCCGCAATGCAAAGACCGGAAAACTTAGAGCGCATTGCCTATGAATTGGCAGTCGATAATCAAGAAGAAGGGGTGCGATATATTGAAGTACGATTTGCGCCTCAGCTCCATATTAATCAAACGATGGATATGGAAAGCGTATTAAAATCAGTTAATAACGGACTTCAAAAAGCACAGCGCGAATATAATAAGCGTCCTGAGATAATCAACGGGTTGGAGCCGGCATTCCATTATGGTATCATTATTTGTGCGATGCGAACCTTTGGCCCCTGGTCGGACTACTATGACCGATTCATAAAATCCCATAGTTATTCCGATATGGAATATATCTGTCATTTGGCTTCATTGGAATTAGCTAAAGGCACTGTTAAACTTAGGGATAAACTCGGAATTCCGATAGTTGGATTTGATTTGGCAGGTGCTGAAGCGGGTTATCCGGCGGCCGGTCATTGGCGAGCTTTTCAATTTGTCCATGAGTCCTTTATGCATAAAACAGTGCATGCCGGCGAAGGATACGGACCGGAATCGATATTTCAGGCGATTACAGAATGTCACGCGGACCGTATTGGTCATGGGTATTTTCTTTTTGACGCGGATAAAGTCCGAGACCCTAAAATTAAGGACAAAGATCGATACATTTCGGATTTATGCCAGTATATTGCCGATAGACGAGTAACCATTGAAATATGCTTAACCAGTAACTTGCAGACCAATCCCTCACTTGAGGAAATAAAGAATCATACCTTCGCCAAAATGCTTGAAAATAAGCTTTGCACAACAATTTGTACGGATAATCGAACGGTCAGTAAAACCAATGTGAGCAATGAGGCGTTGTTGGCATGGAAGAATTTTAAATTTAATTCAAGAACATTTAAAGACTGCATCATTTACGGGTTTAAACGAAGTTTTTTTCATGAGGACTATGTAAAAAAACGCGCCTATGTCCGGCAGTGTATTAATTACTATGATAAGCTTGTTAAGGAGAATCCCGGATTATTGTAGTAACGATTCACTTTGTGTTAGCGTACATCCCTGAAACGATGATACCCCATTCAGGATCTCTGGATCTCTATATCGTATGACAAGCGTGAGTGCTTGGTATCAAGCATTGCGGGGCAAGCTATAGTATAAAATAATAAGTAACCAAAAATGAGATAGATTATGTGGGAAATTTTGGATCTGGAATTATTCGCGTCTGGTGTTCGGCTTTCAACACCATTGATTCTGGCAGCATTAGGCGGTCTGTTTTCCGAAAGATCAGGTGTTGTGAATATTGCCCTGGAAGGGATCATGATTTTCGGTGCCTTTACCGGTGCTGTCATCGCGTTTGAAACAGGGAACCCTTGGTTCGGTGTACTGGGGGCGATGGTGACCGGCGGCTTGGTCGCTCATATTCATGGAGTAGCCAGTATTCGGTATCGTGCTGATCAAATTGTTAGCGGTACCGCGATAAACATTTTGGCGATTGGTGTTCCGGCGGTGTTAGCAAATGCGCTGTATAACTCGACAACAGTAACACCAAATATACCTTTAATGCTTCCGATTATTGAGCTTCCCATTATTTCTCAAATTCCCATTCTGAATGTCCTGTTAGCCAAGTACTCGATATTGGTATTTTTCGCGTTTTTGATGGTGCCCGTGAGTTGGTTTATCTTATATAAAACCAGTTTTGGCCTTCGATTACGTTCAGTCGGTGAAAATCCGGAAGCAGCTGAAACTGCGGGTATTAATGTATATTTAATGCGATATTATGGAGTATGGATTAGTGGATTATTAGCTGGGTTGGGAGGGGCTTTTCTGTCCATTGCCCACGGAAGTTCATATGTGAGAGATATTTCAGCAGGAAGAGGTTTTATCGCCTTGGCGGCATTGATTTTCGGTCGCTATCAACCAAAACTACTGCTGGTCGGGTGTTTGATGTTTGGTATTGCCGATGCTTTTCAAATTCGGGTTCAAGGTGTGATTCCTATTCCAACACAGTTTGTTCAGATGTTTCCATATATTTTGACCATGATTGTACTTGCCGGATTAATCGGAAAAGCGCAGGTTCCGGCCGCGGATGGTATTCCTTATATGCAGTCCAAGTAAGTTAGGCTGCTATAAGCTCCGGTACATAAAATGTAATAAACAAGTTAAGCTATGATGATAGAAAAATTAATTAAAAACAAACGATTAGCGAAGCTGTTAGTGAGTTTGTTGATTATAATGGGCTTGACCATGTGCGGGTCGTTTGCTGTGGCTCAAGACGGAACTGCTCAAGAAGATGCGATTGATGAGGAAAACATAAGCGATATAAACTGGGATGAGGGAGAGGAAGATTCGGGAACTCAATCGGAAGATTTGTCCGAGACAAACTGGGATGAGGGATTAGATGACGATACGACTGAAGAGGAGCAAGCAGCTATTGCGGTCAGGTCGGAAGATAGAAAGGTAATTGAGGCAAGAGAATTGACAGTGCACTTATGGGGATTTTTGATGTTTGTTGGTTATCTTTTGGGTTTGGTCTACACCGCTTATTTTACCCGAAACAGAAAAATTGCCGTTCACTATGCGCCTGAATTACTAATTATACTGCATTTATTATGGCCATTGGAGTGGATCAGGAGATATAGTCAAATGTTGTGTTCAAAAAAGTTAAGCAGCAATATCCCTTTCT
>CAZJUM010000121.1:0-8055 GCA_964549175.1 uncultured Pseudomonadota bacterium
AATAAAAATAGATTCTAAGCACATACAGAACAAAAGAATCCGCTTTTAAAGCCCAGGGTGGCTCCGTAATGGCGTAGCCTTGCGGAGTCTTAAGGTAAAATCATACAGACTCCATAGCTCTTTGAGACTATGGAGCCACCAGAGAGAAATTAGCTGAACAGTTACTTAAATTTTTACATTTAAACATTAGCTAAGCTTTGTTGTGTGCCATTTTGACAGAAGCCACTTTTTTTCTTCTGCCAAAACTGATCGATTAATCGGATAAGCTCGGGTTTAACTCCTTTCTGAATACTTTTGAGGGATAAAATGTTACAACAACACGTTCCGAAATCTCATATGTGACTTTTGTCTTTGGATTACGACCAACGCGAGCCTTTTTATGACGTACTTTAAAATAACCAAAACCTGATATCATAACTTCTTCACCAGATTGTAAGGTGCTTTTGATAATATCCAAAATCGCCTCGACTAAATTCTTAGCGTATTTGCGATCCAATGTAATTTTAGTCATAACGTCCCGGACGATATCCTCTTTAATCTTTGTCATCTTTTAATCTCTCCAAAATCGTTTCAGTATTCTTTGCCTTAAACGAAAAAAGCTAATGTAATGAGCACTTAAATGCGTGTTTTGATAAAGTTTTTTTTTAACAGCGGCTTCAAGCATATATTTTTAGTGTGCTGAGATCAATACCAAATATAAGAAAGATAATTTTTTTTACTCAACCTCAAAATCTTCGCGGACTTCAGAAAAGATCCGCTCCATAATGTCTCGAAGGATGCAACAAACCGGATTACGCCTTTCAATGAGGCGGATTGTAAAGAAATTAGTCCTACAACGCTACTAAACGATTATCTGACTGATATTGTTCAAGTGTCGTTTTATGATTAGTATTGACCAAAACATCTATGTCTTGGCAATAAAAACCAAACATGATAGCGTTGCAGACCGTTCAATAAGCGATCTGGCCTAATTGAAGCGTTTTGCTAATGATACAGAACCACCCATGATGAAAGCACAATTGACAGACCCAATAGCTTTTAAAGAACCAGGTTATACCGCGATACAATTTTGAATCATACGATTCACCAATGTAGTTAGTAATTGCTTAAACATGAGAATTACGGGAAGCCGGCTGATTCAGCGATTTTTTTTACTGCTGTTGAGTTTTTTATTCGGAATCTGTTTGCCTATTCCGCTAAGAGCTAATGATGATTCGTTTTTGTGGTCATCAGAGGAAGTGGAGTTGCGACCTGTTTCTGTGTTCGCCACCGCTCATCCGTATCAGTTGGAAGAAGGCGGTGTTACTGAGATATCGGTAACAGGGCGATTAAAGGCAGGTCGGTACATATACTCGATAGAAAATCAGGGGGCATACACACCAATCCCCACCAGTATTAATGTCGATCATCCGTTATTTTTGAAAATCGGTGATGGAACTGAAAGCAAAACGACTCATGTCAAAGATGAAGTATTTGACAGGGTATTAAAGGTTCATCAAAAAGAATTTCAAATTAAGCAGAAATACAAGGTAGGAAAATTTATGCGTCGTGGTGAGTATATCATTCCCGGCTATATGTATTATCAGCAATGTTCAAATAAAATCTGTTCTCTTCCTACCAAGAGCTTTTTTGAAGTAAGCGTGACTATCAGCGAATAAAATATGCCAGAACTACCTGAAGTGCAGACGCTTGTAAGCGAGCTGCAATCGCGAGTACAAAACAAAGGTATTCAGTTTTGTAAAGTGTTAAGGTCCACGGTTATTGGCGGGGATGCGAAGCGGTTTGCTCAATCGGTTCAAGGACACAGGATTATGAGCGTAACGAGACGGGGTAAATTCATTGTATTCATTTTAAACTCACCGAAAGTAGTGATTGCTCATTTAAAAATGACGGGGAAATTTATCACGACAAGTAAATATCGACCCTATCATCGGCATGATCGAGTGTTTTTTATTTTGGACGATGGCCAAAAACTGATTTTTAACGATTTGCGATGCTTCGGACGACTGGAATTATGTGATGATATCGATCACCATAATGGAATTGGTAGCTTGGGGTGGGAACCCTGGGATACACAACTGACAGCTAAAAAATTACATCAGAATCTCATCAAAAGAGAATCCCCCATAAAAAGTTTGTTATTGGATCAATCGATTATCGCCGGAATCGGGAATATTTATGCCAGTGAGATTCTATTCGATGCCAGGATAGATCCCCTAAAAAAAGCAAAGTCGCTTAAAGTGTCGGAATGCGAGCGTATGATTCGCTCCATGCGCAAAATACTTAAAAAAGCGCTCCGATACAATGGCACCACAATTTCCGATTACAGGCGCGTTGATGAAAAAACCGGTAGTTTTCAGAACTTTCTTAAGGTTTACGGTAAAGCGGGAACGGCATGTTTTTATTGTAAACAGCCAATTTCCAAGATAAAACAAAATCAAAGGAGTACGTATCTATGCGCCCATTGTCAAAATTAGTACTTTTATACGTTTTATTCTTTCTGCCAATCAACCCGTTGATTGGCCGGAGTGAGGAAATTTTTGATATTGGTGTGGCCGATGAAACCAGCGCGTCTTGGCAATTTACCCGCCATTTATCGACAGCATGGAAAACGACTTATCAGTCAAAAGAGGAACGCTTTGTTCCCCGTTATACCAAAACGATTCAAGAACGGCTGGAATTGCTTAGAACAAGACAAATTCGCTTTGCCATAGCACCTTTGAACTTTCTCACCATCGAATCCTCCAGAAAAACATATATTAAAGTGACGTCCTTGTTATGGAAGGTTTTTTTGGCTCCGATAGTATCAACGGAAACAAAAGAGAAGGTCGATTTAACCACTTATCAGCGCTGGTTTGTTCCTCGAGACTCAGTGATTATTCCCAGTGCCTTTCCTTATGAATTATCTGCCTATGAGGATTGGTTAGCAGACCAGCAAGCCCGCGATGCCAAAAACAATGCTGATGCAGGACACGAATCCCTACTCGAAGGTGCTGAAACAATCGGGGGGAAAAATTCAACCCAAGGGCAGGATTTGGAAACCCAACTCTTGAAAATGAGAAGAATAATCTTAATTGATCCGCAGATATTGGTTGACGATCCCACGATTTTTTATAATGACATTCTTTTTTATGAAATTACGGGTTCGTTTAAAAACCTGCTAGCGCTCTTTGGAGACCACCTTGCTATTCAGTCACTTCATCCTCAGTTAATTGAAAAGATGCGGAGACGAGTCGATTGGTTGGAAACGATGACTTATCATGTCGGCAAACAGCAAAATATAGAAACGCTTGGCATGACCATGGCACTTTTTACGCATAATGCTGAAGATCCTGAATTGATTAGGAATATAATCAAAATTCTCAACAAAAAACCGTATAAGTTTTTCCCCAATCCGTATCTTTTTGAGAACTTGAGATCCGGGGCCACCAAATATATTCCTCAAACCATGTTGCATGACGCGTCAATACGCTATTATTTGAATCAATGACGGAATCATCAATTGGATTTTAATAAGGCATCAAACAAACGATATGCTATGGATCATGACAAACTATTGGACGCATTACTGGCCGGAAAAATATCGAAAGAGCAGGCGGTTGAGCGGTTGAGCAGTATCGATGACATTGGTTATGCTCAATTGGACATTCAAAGAGAACATCGCACGGGATTTCCCGAGGTCATCTATGGCGAAGGAAAACAGATTGATCAACTCAAGGGGATTGTAAAGCGACTATTGTCTCACAACGAACCCATTTTGGTGACGAGAGTTTCCAAAACCGATGCCGAACAACTAGTCAAGCAATTTCCCGAACTCAGTTATCATCCTTCCGTTGATATTGTAAATTGGCGGTCCCCCGACTTCACACCATTCGAATATGGTCATATTGCCGTTATCAGTGCCGGCACTTCGGATCAGAAAGTGGCGGAAGAAGCCGGATTAACAGCTGAGCATTTGGGAAGCGTTGTCAAGCGACATTATGATATCGGAGTTGCGGGAATCCATCGCTTTTTTCAAAAACTTCCTGAGATAAAACAAGCGAGCGTAGTGATTGTCACGGCCGGTATGGATGGCGCTCTTCCAAGCATTGTCGGTGGTTTGGTGGATAAACCGATTATCGCAATCCCAACCAGTGTCGGATATGGCGCGAATTTCGGCGGTTTGGCTCCTCTTCTTACAATGCTCAATTCATGCGCCTCCGGCGTAACTGTGGTAAATATTGATAATGGTTTCGGGGGAGGATACGCGGCCGCACAAATCCATAGAAATTTGAATTTGTTTGCCAAAAGTCTTTTAAAAGTTTAAGTCATGGATAAGTATTTCGCGTTTCGGAAAAATTATTGATCAGTAAATACCTGGCCAAAGATATTTGAAATTTCTTGTCAATTCGTTAAAAAATGAGTGGCCTGATTTTTTCCTGAACGACATAAAACCATTGTCAACAAAGTGCTTGAAAAAATCCGAGAGATAAACTCTCAGATTCGACCTGTAAGAATCTGCCGATTGATTATCAGATTTTCGATACTTTGACACCCTGTCAACGGAACTGAAATTAAAAGTGATTCCGTAACGATAACCACAAAATACAATTACCCGTGAAACGAATTCAACTCATCCTGATACCGGTCCTTATTCTTTTTATCACCCTTTCAGGACAAGCAGCTGTCAGAAAGAATAAACTCAACTTTGATGATGTTGAGGTTCTGAGCATTATTAAATTGATGAGCAAAGTGACTGGAAAGTCCTTTGTTTTTAATAATCGAGTATTGAAAGGGAAAAAAATAACATTGTTGTCCGAACAAGAATTTACGGCCAAAGAAGCGTATCAAATCTTTGAGGCCTTCTTGAAGGTAAATGACTTATCCGCCCTTGTTGAAGGCAAAGTGATCCGCATTGTGCAATCCAAAGAGGCGAGATCTCAGCCTGCTCCTATTTATAGTGAGGATCAACGGTTAAGCAATGAGGTAGTGGTGACACGGGTGATTCCGGTTAAGAATGCAAACGTTAAAACATTGAAAGCAAACCTAAAACCTCTTATCTCTAAACATGCGACCTTGTTGGCGATACCGGACTTAAACGCTCTGATTTTAAGGGACACCAAGAAAAACACCAATCAGTTTGCCAAACTGGTGGAAATGTTTGATCAAATGGATGATCCCGTTTTGTCGGTTAGCATGGAAATTGTTCCTGTTATAAATGCGGATGCCAATGAATTGTCAACTTTGATTAACAAAATATTCACCACGGTTGTTCCCAAAGGCAAGACCTCCGATAACAAATTAAAAATAACAGCCGACAAACGGACCAATAACATTATTATCATCGGAAAAACCACTTCTTTGGAAAAAATCAAGCAATTGGTATCCCAGTTAGATAGCAAAGATGAGGTGGATATTGAAAATATTACGATATTGTCACTGGATATTGACATCATCCCCATCAAAAACGGAAGCGCCCAAAATATCGCTGGTTTGGTATCTAAAATATTTTCAGGGGCCCTTTCCGGAGCTAAAAAAGGGAAAAAAGTTGATGCCCAAAAAGTTAAGATTTATGGATATGAACGGACCAATAATTTGGTTGCGGTGGCGCATCCCAAGATTTTAAAAAAAATCAGAGAGGTCGTCAAACAGCTTGATACCCTTAACGTAACGGATCATGAGAACATTCGAATAGTGTCCTTAAATCTGGAAATCTACCCGGTAAAAAATGCTGATGCCTCTGATATTGCGGGACTTTTGACCAAAATGTTTTCTCCGCCATCATCCGGCAATGAAAAAGCGGCAAAGTCAACCAATAAGTTGAGGGTCTTTGCGGATAAACGAACCAATAGCTTGATATTAATCGGATTTCCCAAAACTCTGGATAAAGTGAAAACTATTGTCGCTCAATTGGATGGTGATCTCAATCAAGGAGAACGCAAAGCAATGGGTAATATCCGCGTATACCGATTGAAAAACGCAAATGCCGAATCCATTGCCGAAGTATTACAAAAAGTTTCACAGACTTTCAAAGACCCGCAAGAAACCAACTCGGGCAATAAACAAAAAACCTCCCAAAATACAAAATCATCTGCCACAATTATTCCGGATAAACCTTCTAATTCTCTGGTGATCTATGCGGATGAAAACAACTTCCGGGAATTGGAAAGCGTTTTGGAAAAATTAGATATCGTGCGACCTCAAGTATTTATTCAAGCTTTGATAATGGAAGTGAGACTGGATAAAAGTTTGGAACTTGGGGTGGAATGGCAAAACAGTTCTTTAAATGGTAATACGCTTATTACAGCGGGTGGTGTTGGCTCAACCGGCGGTCCAAAAAGTATTACCACAACACCGTCCGGAAACAACGGCGCTATCCTTGGTATTATTGGTACACCAATTACTTTTGCGGGGAATGACTACGCCTCATTTGATGCTTTTATTAAAGCTTATCAACAGGATACGGAAATTGATATACTCTCCAACCCGAAAATTCTGACACTCAATAACGAAGAAGCTGAAATAAAGATCGCTGAAATTATTCCCACAACCGGTAGTGTAGAAGAAGATAGCAGCACTGGTGACAAAACGACTACCATTGAGTATAAGGAAGTGGGACTATCACTAAAAATTATCCCCCAAATCAACGCGAACGAAAGCATAGAACTGCAAATCGAACAAACATCAAGTAATATAATCGAAGGCTACACGGGGGCATATGACGAGGGAGCGATCACCACACTCAACCGGTCCATCAAAACCAAAGTGAATGTCCAAGATGGGCAAACGGTCGCCTTGGGAGGATTAATCAATGATGAGACAACTGAGATTACCACCCAAACACCGTGTCTCGGAGATATCCCGATTCTGGGGTGGTTATTTAAAACAAAATCAACGGATACCACCAAAACCAATTTACTTATTTTTATCACTCCAAGTGTAATACGGAGTCGAGAAGAAATAATTGAAGTAACCAATGAAGCCAAAGCCAGACTGAAAAGTGCCATAAATGGACGATTCCGAATTGATGTTACGAGTGAATTCGATATTCCGGTATTAAATGACGCTGAAAAAGAGATTCTCGCGGACGAAGAAGACAAGCGCTTAGAAGAGGAAAAAACTGAAGGGGAGTAGAACAAGCACGGTGGCAAAATCATCATTATCAACCTGTTGTCGGATTTTGGACTCTACGGAGAATTCAATCTCTCCGGAATTGAATAAACCAAGATATGTTGTTTTCTGATCCTTTGATTCGAGCGGGAAATAGAATTCGGCCGCATCTATAGGGAATGCCTTTTGGATTGATATTGGGACCTTAAACTCGCCAGAGAAGGCCAATCGCGAGTTCAACGGGTTCTCGGCTTATCCGCCTTCGTAGCTAAGCAGTGTATGCAGAGGATATTCGCTGAGTTTATCGCGACCCTTTAGCCCGATTAATTCTATAATACAAGTCATTCCCACAATCTCACCTTTGAGTTGTTTGACTAATTTCGCGGAAGCGTCCAGAGTACCTCCGGTCGCCAGTAGGTCATCAACAATCAAAATCTTTTCATTCTCTTTGATCGCGTCAACGTGGATTTCCAGATCATCGGTACCGTATTCAAGCTCATATGTTTGTGAAATTGTTTTCCAGGGCAATTTCCCCTTTTTACGAATTAACACAAAACCACAACCAAGACGATCAGCCAACGCCGCGCCGAGGATGAAACCTCTGGATTCAACGCCAGCGACTTTGTCAATTTTATGATCGCGATAATACGCCTCAAACAGATCCAAACTCCGCTTTAATCCTTGCGGATTTTCAAACAGGGTAGTGATATCATAAAACAAGATGCCGGGTTTTGGAAAATCCGGAATCTCTCTAATCATGGATTTAAGCTGCTCCACTGCTCTCCTATTTTGTTTTGTCGTATCTATTCAGAACTTATTAAAAAAGTGCAAAAAAGTTCATTTTTTACTTGACAAGGTTTTTGACGGATTTTTGTTAATTCGCCTGCATGAGATAGTCTACAGAGATTGGATACGGTAACGGACGATAAAAAGCCTTCATAGGGATTTTTGTTTTTCGCGAACCCC
>CAZJUM010000122.1:0-8051 GCA_964549175.1 uncultured Pseudomonadota bacterium
AAAACCTTGTCAAGTAAAAAATGAACTTTTTTGCACTTTTTTAATAAGTTCTAAATAGATACGAGTTTAAACACAAATGAAGGATTATTGGTGACGCTTTTCGGTGGCGGTGACACCTTTAGTTTGCATGTACGAGCTTTTTCCTAAAATGTATTGATTCGGAAAGTTTATTACTCTCTATAACGATACGCGTCAATGGCATAGCGGTTGATGATTTTTTGCAAGGATTGTCGTGTGATACCACTTAGCTTGGCTGACATCGTTATATTGCCTTTGGTGTGTTCTAAAAGGTTCGCGATATATGTCTTAGTGAATTTCTCAATAACGCTTTCTTTTAATTCTTTATAGGGGATTGAAAATTGATTTTTGGAAATGGTTACTGTATCGCTCACCTGAATCTCAGGAATATCCTTTAAATGAATAACACTTCCTTCTGTTACGGAGCATAAACCCTGAATGGTGTTTTCCAATTCTCTGATGTTTCCGGGCCAATCACGTTTGGTGAAATATTCTATGACTTCAGGTGCCATCAGTTTCGGATCGGCTTTTAACTGACATGCCGCTTTGTTAAGAAAATGGTCGATAAACAACGGAATATCCTCCGTCAATTCTCTCAGTGAAGGCATAATCAGTGAGGCCACATTCAAGCGATAGAATAAGTCGGCTCTGAAAATGCCTTTTTCAATCTTTTGATTCAAGTCTTGATTGGTGGCGGCGATGACTCGAACGTCAATTTGATGGCTTTTATCCGCTCCGATTGGTTTTAGTTCACGATTCTGGAGCACTCGCAATAGTTTTGTTTGGAGTGAGGCCGGCAGGTCTCCGATTTCATCCAAAAAAATAGTGCCACCATCGGCTTGATCGAATAATCCCTTTTTGTCTTCATACGCTCCGGTAAAGGCTCCTTTCTTATGTCCGAACAATTCACTTTCCAGCAAGCCCTCAGGCAATGCCGGGCAATTGACGGTGACCATTTCTTTGCTTCGTCGAGAGCTGGCATCATGGACCGCCAGGGCCGCCAAATCTTTCCCCGTGCCCGTTTCTCCCGTGATCAAAACCGTGACATCCGACTTGGCCAGCATGGTAATGGCATTAAAAACCTTTTGCAGTGGCGTGCTTTGACCAACCATGTTTTGAAAGGGTACTTTGTCGCGGATTTTTCGCAATAAACGGCGATTCTCACGCAAAAGCCTACCTCTTTCCATTCCTTTTATCACTAATCGGATCAAGGCACTTAACTCAAATGGCTTTTGAACAAAGTCGTATGCTCCCTCTTTCAACGCTTCAATAGCGATATCAATGGTCCCATAGGCGGTCATAACAATGGTTGTAATCGACGGATCGAAATTGGCGATGGCTTTTAACAAGGCCATTCCATCCATTTCGGGCATATTGATATCCGTTAATACCACATCAACGGGGTTTTGCGATATAACGGAAAACGCCTCAACACCATTCTCAGCCGTGATTATTTCATAATCGGTCTCGATCCCAATGGATCGTTTTAACCCAAGAATCAGATCTTTTTCATTATCGACAATAAGTAGTGTCTTTTTCATGAAATTTGTGAGTCGGTTTTTCTATTTTCATTCTTGATTGGTAATGTGATTTTAAATTCAGTCCCTTTATCTTTTTGACTACTGACGGCAATTTCGCCATCATGTTGGCTGATGATGCCATAACTTACTGAAAGCCCTAAGCCTGTACCTTTACCCGGTTCCTTGGTGGTAAAAAAAGGTTCAAAAACTTTATCGAGATGCTCGCTTGAAATACCCGTTCCGTTATCTTTGATTTTAATGCTCACCAGGTTTTGTTCGAAATCAAAATAAGTCGCTAATTTGATGATACCTCCGTGAGTCATTGCCTGAATACTATTAAGGATGAGGTTCATAAAAACTTGCTTGATTTTGCTCTCATCCACGTTGATCACATCCATATTTTGATCATATTGGCGCTCAACAATGACTCCTTGTTTGATCATTTGACGATTGAGAACGGATATGAGTTCATCCAGACACCGATGCAAATCAGTATCTGAGAATTGGGGTTCTCCGGCTCTGGCAAAATTGAGAAGCGATTCCACAATAGTTTTACAGTTTTGGGTGTGTTTAACAATTACCTCGATATCATCCAGATTTTGCTGAACGGTTGAAGCGTTTTTACTGATAAGGTTCGCATAACATTGAATGACACCCAGCGGATTGTTAATCTCGTGCGCGATACCCGCAGCCAGTTGACCGATGGCAGCTAATCGTTCGGTTTGAGCCAAATACTTATCCAATTGTTTTCTCTGTGTAATATCTCGAATAACACCTTCTATTCCTCGGAATTGCTGATCATCTCTCATTATGCTGTTTGCTGAAAGCACAACTTCGATTGTTTTTCCTGAGAATGTTTTCATTTTATAATCTTGATCCCAAACAGATTGTCCGGATTTTAATTTTAATGAAAATTGTTCAAAATCGTCTTGGTACAAAAATAACTCAGGTAACGATCCCCCAATGGATTGTTTGGTATTTAATTGAATATTAAACAATTTCATACCAGAGGGGTTCAAGTCGGTGATTTCAAATTGCCCATTGCAGATAAAAATCACATTCGGTGAGCTTTCGTATAATTGGCGATATTTTCTTTCGGAGGTTTTTAATTCATCATGGATGTCTTTTAATTGATCCGCCGCTTTATTGAATGTTCCCTGAATTTGCTCAAACTCATCACCGACTTTGTCAAAATTGACTCGGAGGGGTTTGTTCTCAGAATTAAAGAATTGGTGAAATCGATTGAGAGTGCCCCGCAGTTGGACAACGGCTGTTCGGTTGAAAAGAGTAATAATCAAAATGGCTAATAAGGATAAAAAAGCCAAAGCTATCACAAATACCAGCCACGCTTTTTCTTTAATTTTCTGCTTCTCTTCAATCATGGGAATATAAATAGTATCCGCCGCGACAACATCGCCCACATTAAATCCGTAGCTGGTTTCCAATCCGTAAATCCTTGTCATTCCCTCAGGGGCCCGCTCCGGAATGCCGTGGCATTGCAAACATTCCTTCTCCGCGACGATCGTCATTAATTCAGTATAGAAAGGACTGCCATCTTTCTCGATCAGACCTGACCATCGATTTTCATTCGGATTATTCTGAAACCATTTTAATTTTTCCAGTTCAAACGAATCTGCTTGATTAACAGGGTTTCGTGGGTTTTTGGCGGCTCTTTTATATTGAAACTCAGGAATGTCCGTTTTCAGCAGCTTCATAATGTTTCGTGAGATGTAGGAAGTTGACATCGCTTCCAAAATAAACTGATCCGACCCCAACGTTTTTTGAACTTGTGGTCTCAAGGTATCTTTAACATAGGAACGAATCGAATTTGCCGCTAACAAATAAATCTCAACTTTATCCTGAACGAATTCGATGGATTGCCGTTCCAGATTTTTATAAACCAATAATGACGCTCCCAGGCAAAAAACCACCAGAATTAATCCGGTTCCCAAGCGAAACTGATTCTTAATTGATACCCGTAGCATGTGCTTTTCCGTTTTGGACTACCAATAATGAGGAAAAAGAGAATTAAAATGACCAGGGTCGCATTTTAGAGGGGCAATGGTTAATAGGCAAGAGTTCTTCAGAGTTTTCGATATGATATAACTTCTTACTCCGGACGGAATTTCACTCCCAAAGAACTTGAAAAAATCCGTTTTTAAAGCCCGCGGTGGCTCCATAATGGCGTAGCCTTGCGGAGTCATAAGGTAAAATCATACAGACTCCATAGCTCTTCGAGACTATGAAGCCACCAGAGCTTTTACTATCTTCAAAAGCTGTGTTTTGGTGGTAAGTCTGTTGACAGGGATTTCGGCATCAGCACGATATCACCTCCGAGGCTTAAGCTAGTGCGCTTAGAGGAAAAGTTGTTGATAAGCGGGAAATCCGGACCGGCCTCTACCGTTTTTTCCCGCCCCGCAAAAGGGAGGCGGGAATTTTCCGTAATCTCAGCGTTCAACAGGCGGATAAGAACCTGTCATTCGCTTAGAGGAATAACGTATATTGGTGTGGTGTGGTAGCTTGTTGTGCCGCCGATCAGTTGACCATAATTATTACGCCCCGTTGCCCACAAGCTATTGTCGGTTTTCAGGATCATGGTGTGATAAGATCCGACCCGGACATCACTTATATCATTAATGTCCATCTGTGTCAGTACAAGCCTATCGTTTGTGTCGCCAAGGCCCAGCTGACCATATCCATTATCCCCCGTTCCCCACAAGCTACTTCTGCCACTTGTGTCGTTTGTCAGGATCATGGTGTGTTGATATGAGGCCGCGACAGTGACCGTATCACCCCAGACAATGCCCGCACCATCATCATTCATCAATACCGGTTCATCCCTATTTGTTGTGCTGCCATCTCCCAGTTGACCCTGTGCATTATACCCCGCTGCCCACAATTTACTGTCGCCACTTGCGTCGGGTTTCAGGATTATGGTGTAATATTTCCCGGTCCAGACGCCGTCCACATCATCCATCACATGTATAAATTCATCCCTATTTGTTGTGGTGCCATCTCCCAGTTGACCATATAGATTATACCCCGCTGCCCACAAGCTATTGTCGGTTTTCAGGAGCATGGTGTGATATTTTCCGGTCGAGACAGCGACCACATCACCTGTTATATCTTTTACCTCTGTCGGTGTGTAACGATTCGTTGTGTCGCCAAGGCCCAGCTGACCAATAGTATTTCTCCCCGTTGCCCACAATTTGTTTGTGCCGTTTTCATCGCTTGTCAGGATCATGGTGTGATACGTTCCGAGGAAGACAGTTTCCACATCACCCGTTACATCTACCTCCGTCGGTGTGTGGCGATCAGTAGTGTCGCCAAGGCCCAGTTGACCATAGTCATTCCAACCCGTTGCCCACAAGCTGCCGTCGCTTTTCAGGAACATGGTGCAATAATCTGTGGCCCAGGCAGCTTCCACATCATCTGTTATATCTATCAATGAGGAGTGAACAGGTTTGTCGGTATCATCGCCTAGCTGGCCATACCCATTATGCCCCACTCCCTGCAAGCTACCGTCGACTCCCAGGACTATGGTGTGATAATCTCCGGTCGAGACTTGTTTTACCGAAGGTTCCCAACAGGCATATAATATCCGGTCGAAATAATTTATGAGTATCGAATCCCCTTCCTCATAATAGCAGTTACCCCCGGCATCATGCCAGTCAGTACTCCATCCGCCCCAAAAGTAGTCGTCTTTGTATAGACCATTATCGTTCCCGGAAATCTCTATTGAGTCCCCCCCCGCAAAGCCGGAGAGAGTAACTGTGTCAGGAACAGCGCCCCCGTCTGCTCCGTTGCTATCGTAACTTAGAGTATAATCAATGGCTGTCCACTGAGCGTACAGGTGTAAATCGGTGTCTGTGGTATAGCTTTCACCAGCCTTATAGTCCTTACCGTCACCACTCACGTCAGTATTCCAATGGTCAAACTCATGACCAAGCTTCTCAAGGTTCATGTTCGTTGTCGTGTCTATCGTGAACGCCTCATTGCCATAAACATAGACAGTCTCGGGGGGGTCCCCTGAAGTATCTTCGCCGCCATCAAAAATTATTACGTGAATCGTATCATACTGAGCATATAGGATGATATCCTCACTTCCCATTGTAAAAAGATCGCCCGAGTCATATGACGTCCCGCTATCGTTTGCCAAGGTGTTCCAGTGAGTCATTATATGCCCCTCAAGTTCGAACATATCAGTGGGTCTCACAATGAATTTCGATCCCTCTACCGCCATGTGGTCCAGGAATGCAGCAACAGCATCGTCTCCTCCGTTGATATCATAGTGCACACAATATTCCGGCTCGGTCGACCACTGGGCATATAAGGTGATATCAGAATTCCCCATCGTAAATGTATCCCCTTGTGAAAGCTTATTCCCCGAGCCATCACTTTGAGTGTTCCAACTCTCAAAGTTTGCGTCCTCCTTGTCGAGGAATCCGCTATTATATGCCGCTGTAACCAATTCCCCTTCGATATACGCCACATTATCCGCCGGCAGGACTCCGGAAGCATCTCCGTTGCTATCATAGCTCACCGAATACGCTCTCTCCCATTGGGCGTATAAGTCGATATCCGCAGCTCCCATGGTAAAGGTGCCGTCCGGGGTATAAGACGTCCCCGTCCCATCTTCCTCATTGTTCCAGCTGGTTATCCTATACCCCGTTCTTTGGAAAGTATCTTCGGAAGCCACAATAATTGTTGATCCCTCTACCACCTCGTTTTGCTGGGAATCATCACTTCCGTCTGTGTTGATGTAATATGTCAACCAATAAGTCGGCTTGCTTTCCCACTGGGCATATAAGGTGATATCAGAATCCCCCATCGTAAATGTATCCCCTTGTGAAAGCTTATTCCCCGAGTCATCACTTTGAGTGTTCCAACTCTCAAAGTTTTCGGTCGCTTTCACGAGGTTTCCGGTATTATCTTTCACCGTAACTTCTTCCCCTTCGATATACGCCGTCTCATCCTCCGGTACCTCACCGCCTTCCGCTTCGTTGGCATCATAGATTACCTTATACGTTTCCTTCCACCAGGCGTATAAGATGATATTCGCGGTTCCCATTTCTATCGTGTCAACTTCATCGTCCTGGAGAAAGTACTCGTCCGCGGTAGCGTCTGACATGGTATACCAACCCATAAAGCGGTATCCGTCCAAGCTAAGGTTCGCGTCAAGAACGCTTACTGTTTCCCCCGCGATATATGGCGTATTATCCACCGGCACGTCACCAGAAACATCATCTCCGTTGCTATTGCTATCATAGCTCACCGAATACTCTTCCGCCCACTGGGCGTATAAGGTGATACTCGCGGTCCCCATTATCAAGTAAACTTCCTCCTCCTCCGGGAGAGGGTAGTTATCTCCTCCACCTTCTGCCTCGTTATTCCAAGCCATAAAGCGATATTCGTCCCGGATAAGTTCCGTGTAAAGAACGCTTACCATTTCCCCTTCGATATATGTTTTATTATCCTCCGGCACTAGTTCAATGTCGTCGATTCCGTTGCCATCATAGCTTACCGAATATTCTTCCTTCCACCGGGCATATAGGGTAATATCCGTGGTTCCTACTATTGACAAACTATATCCCGGGGAAAAGTCGCTTCCGCTACCGTCCGCCTTGGTATTCCAAGCCATAAAGCGGTATCCGTCTCGGGTAAGCGAGCTAAGAACGGTCGCTGTTTCCCCTTCGATATACAAGGTCTCATCCAGCGGCACGATACTATCTTCCCCTCCGTTGGCATTATAGATCACCGAATAGGTTTTCTCCCACCAGGCGTACAGGATCACCTCAAGCACGTCTTCCTGATCCTGTTCGGAAGTATTCCAAAGGTCATCCAAAGTTATTGTCTGCCCTGACGCGAAATCAGTCACGGAACCATCCGCTTGGATGTTCCACCCCATTAAACGATATCCTTCCTTGACAAACGACTCATCGCCCGGAAGGATAATGCTCTCATCTGCGGTATAATAGACTCTGACGGGTGCGTTGCCGCTGCCGTCATTCGCGTTAAAACTGAGAATAACGGCGTCGGGAGTGCTTGTTTCCACATTGTCATAAGAAGAATCCTCACACCCCATCAGAGTGATTGAGAGTATCATTAAAAAAATAAAAATCCGACTCACAGTGCTGGTTGAGGTTCTTACTTCCGCGTTTTTGAATGATCGATTTGTTTTCATTACATGTTTCGACTTTCGTTTCATGGCTTCAGTTCGGTTTCCCTGACACTTTTTCCTAAAAAACCTAACAGGTTTTTATATAAGTTTAGTAGAGGAATCGCATCCAAATATATGCGAATTGACTTAGAATTGCAAATTATTTTACGTTTCTTCCGAAAAGCCGATTGGCTAAGAGCGGTTTATCGAATCGGTAAAGTAATTGTTCAGCTAATTTCTCTCTGGTGGCTCCATAGTCTCGAAGAGCTATGGAGCCTGTATGGTTTTACCTTAAGACTCCGGAGATATAGTCAAATGTTGTGTTCAAAAAAGTTAAGCAGCAATATCCCTTT
>CAZJUM010000123.1:0-7840 GCA_964549175.1 uncultured Pseudomonadota bacterium
TCAAGTAAAAAATGAACTTTTTTGCACTTTTTTAATAAGTTCTGAATAGATACGTGATTTTACAGTCTTAGAAAGAAAATCAATTTCTAATTGGATTTTCACAAAACAAAGAAAGGCTTTTAAATTATGTGAATTTAGTTTATTCATATAACAGCAGATTCAAACTGACTGACAAAATAGGATTATCAAAGTCTCCCAAAACAATTTGGTGCGAATTGGGGTCTTCGTTTAGTTAAATTGAGCTGCCAGGATGGGCAACTACAAGTAAATCGACACTCTGAATCGCTAAGTCACTTTATTGGTAAGACGCGTCATTTTCAATGACATGATGGGCTATTGGTGAGTACAGCGATGAAGAGCGAGACTCTTGTTTTTCTCTGTTTTGTACAGAGAAATGTTTTTGTGAGGGATCTGCGAATGATTTTAAGACAACCCCGTTTGAAACATTGATTGAGCAGCATGTTGCATTGCCTCAATCAAGTAAAACGTTTATCGAATCAAACCAATTAACAACAACTCTGAATGGAGAAAAAATGGAAGCGTTAGCAAAGTTTTTTGATCTTGAAAAACATCAGACTAACTTCAAAACCGAGATTATCGCAGGGATTACGACCTTCTTGACAATGGCGTATATTTTGGCGGTCAATCCGATTATGTTATCCAATACGGGAATGGACAAAGGGGCATTATTCACGGCAACGGCTTTATCAGCTCTGGTTGCCACTTTGGTAATGGCCTTAGTCGCCAAACTACCTTTTGCTTTGGCTCCTGGCATGGGATTGAATGCATTTTTCGCGTTTACTGTCGTTCTCGGAATGGGACATACCTGGCAATTTGCCTTAACTGCCGTATTCTTGGAGGGGATTATTTTTATCATTTTGACTTTCTTGAATGTCCGGGAAGCCATCATCGACTGCATCCCTCTAAATATGAGGCGTGCCATTAGTGTTGGTATCGGTCTTTTCATTTGTATCATCGGGTTTACCAATTCAGGAATCGTTGTTTCCAGTAAGGCCACTACCATAACTTTAGGAAATTTGGCTGGCTCCGGGGCTATTGTATGTCTGGTAGGACTTTTGGTGACTGGATTATTGTTGGCAAAAAGAGTAAAGGGTGCTTTATTGATAGGAATCCTTGTCTCCACTGTTGTCGGAATTTTCCTGGGAGTGACTAAAACAGCGGGTTTTACATTGTTCAGCACCCCTGCTTCATTAAGTCCGCTGTTGTTTCAATTCGAGTGGGCTAATATTTTCACCGCTGATATGGCGCTAGTGCTGTTAACATTTCTTTTCGTTGATATTTTTGATACGGTGGGTACATTGATCGGTGTTTCGACAAAAGCCAAATTGATCGATAAAGACGGTAAAATTCCCCGAGTGAAACAAGCTTTATTGGCAGATGCGATTGGCACAACGGTCGGATCATGTTTGGGAACCAGTACGGTAACCACATACGTTGAAAGCGCGACAGGTGTTGAAGAAGGTGGTCGCAGTGGACTAACATCTTTTACCGTTGCTGTTCTATTTGGTTTGGCATTGCTCTTTTCACCGCTTTTTATGATCATCCCGGCTGCCGCTACAGCACCGGCATTGATCTTAGTAGGACTATTCATGATGTCTCCGGTCAAAGAAATTGATTTAGAAGACTTTACCGAGGCGATCCCCGCGTTCTTAACTTTAGTGATCATGCCTTTTACATACAATATCGCTAACGGTATTATATTTGGTATTATTTCTTACGTCGTACTCAAATCATTAACCGGAAAAGCCAAGGACGTTCCGCCGTTAACATATGGTATTGCCGCTTTTATGTTAATTATGCTCTTCGTTCATTAAACCGGCAAACCCATTTCCACGGTGTCAATCAATTGTGTCCCCCACAAAAAGATGGCACCCAAAAGCTTAAATTGCAGTGGCAGACCCGCCAAACCAAATGGTTGCTACTGCAGTTCCTCGCGATAAACGTTTTTCAGGTTCAAGTACAGAGCAAACTATATAATCGTTCCATACCGAAAAGCAGCAAAGAGGGGGACTTTCTATTTCATCAGACAGAGAATGTTAAAATAGCAAATCACATCACCCGACAGCATGACGAGCCTAACGGGCAAGGTCCACAAACAGCTCTGAGAAAACAACGCTTAAGTTACCATGACTGCTGTTTTGATCCAGATGGTGCGTGCTCTGACAGCAGCATGTTCTTTGGGACAATATTCTTAAATCCCTTTGTTCATTACCAACTCATGAGCACTTCGAAGATTTATTTCCGTCCCGTTCACCGCAATGAAAAAATTCAAAAACATGTAGATTAAGATATTTAAAATCGGACACTCTCCATCCGGGGGAATAGCACTTCATAAATATGGTTTGTGTTGCTCCGAAATATCTCGTAAAATCAGGGTATCTTAACTAACCATGAAAATCCGTGATCATTTAGAGAAGTCGTGCCAGTTGACCTCCCTCACGCTTAATACAATCAAATGGCAGCAAGAAGAAACCCAATGGATTTGGGTAAACGATCAGGATTACAAAAAGGTGGTACCTGATTATAATTATATTTCATAAACCGGGTCACTTTTTTAATCGCACTAGCGGACTTGGTTTTCTTTGTTATCAATAAAAATTACAAAAATGCAATGTTTATGAAAGGTTAAGGTAATTTAAGCGGGTTAGTATTGATATCAAGTTTAGTCATTCAAAACCAGCTTGCGTTTGGCAACCAACCAGCAACACTTGTGTCGAATCAATTCGAAGCAGTACTTCACTTGATTCGATAACATCTTCGTAAACCAGTGACTGATTAATTAACGAGTTGGTTGATGGTTGCAGGTTGAATGCTCGCTCGATTGTATAATTTTTCCCCCAGGAGGGCATATGAACTTTCCGGTTAATGTTCAAAAGCAGCGTATCAATTTCTTTTTTCTATCTTTCCTAATTTCCGGTGTCATTTTGGTCTCAACGTCCCAAAAGGCGTTTGCCGATCAACACACTACTTTTTTAGCCCCTTCAAGTTTTAGCGATCTGGCTGAAAAAGCCGGCCCCTCGGTGGTTAATATTCGTACTGAAAAAATCATTCAGGGAGGTAGCCGTGTATTTCGCCATTTTTTCAGTGGTCCTCAACAAAACAACCCGTTTTTCGATTTTTTCGTTCCTGAATTCAATAATCAGCAACCGGGTACTCAAAAACAGAAAAGTTTGGGATCGGGATTTATTATTGATAAAGAAGGGTACATAGTGACCAACAATCATGTGATTGATGATTCTGACGGTATCAAAGTAATCCTACAAAATGGGATGGATTATGATGCCAAAGTAATTGGGCGAGACTCAAAAACCGATTTGGCATTAATTAAAATTGAGACAGGTAACGATTTGCCCGCTTTGGAATTGGGAAACTCGGATAACTTAAAAGTCGGTCAATGGGTCGTTGCCATAGGTAATCCGTTTGGTTTGGAACATACAGTCACCGCCGGAATCGTCAGCGCGAAAGGTCGAGTTATCGGTAGTGGTCCATATGATGGCTTTATTCAGACCGATGCCTCGATCAATCCGGGAAACAGTGGCGGCCCACTCTTAAACATGGCCGGGAAAGTGATTGGGATTAATACGGCCATTTATTACAAAGGACAAGGTATCGGATTCGCCATACCGGCATCTACCACGAAGTCGGTTATCAAACAATTGAAAGATAAGGGGGAGGTCTCCCGAGGATGGCTCGGTGTGCGTATACAGGATCTAAGCCCCGAACTGGCAGACTATTACAAGGTTCCCAGCAAAAATGGTGCCATTGTAATCGAGGTGTTTGAAAATAATCCCGCAGACAAAGCCGGGATGTTAGTAAACGATGTGATTGTCGAACTTGATGGCAAAAAGATCAAAACCAGTTTGGATTTAATTAAACAAATCGGAGCGACCACTCCGGGAGAAACCATCTCCATCAAAGCATTGCGATCCGGAAAGATCAAAACGTTTGAAGTGGAAATCATCAAACGAAATGACACCCAGGTGGCAATGAGCGGGAACAGCTTCGGTGACTTTGGCTTAACGGTCAAAGAATTACCCGTGAGTCTGGCCAAACAACTTGGTCTTCCGTCCACCAACGGAGCGATTGTGGTTCAAGTGGAACAAGATGGAAAAGCGGAAAAAGCCGGAATTAACCGCGGTGACATCATTCTAGAAATCAATCATCAAAAAGTAGTCAATGTGGATGAATATCAAAAAATCGTCAACCAGATCAAAAAAGGTGAGAAGGCAGCCATTGTATTGTTTCGGCCAAATATGGGCTTACGTATCGCTATCATGGTTAAATAATGAGAATAGTTACCTGATTATCTACTATTAACATCCTAAATTTGCCAATAATGCCTGTCATCCCCACGGATGCGAGGATCCGGGAAACCATTTGGTTTCTTAGACTTTTATTGTTAGATTCCCACTTTCGTAGGAATGACAGGGGCGATCAAAGAAAAAGGGCTACGAATTGTACATAATCAGTAATAGCTATTATCCATGGCAATAGTTCCCACCGCTTCGCGTTTTTACCGTGACTCTGACCGACAAAGTAAAGGCGCGAAGTATCAAGGCCTCCTCCCAACTTCGCGTTTTTACAAACAGGTCAGCCAACAACACCTCCTCCCTCTTATTTCAACATTGCGAGGGAGTTCCGGTGATTACAGCAATCGTTATCAATTCATAGGGAAGATTGCTTCTTTCGCCGGGGCTTTTTTCGCAGTGACATAAGGCATGAATCAGCTGTGAGTTATTCTTTACATAAACCCGGATTATGTATTGCTGGGTAAATAAACCTTAAATGTGGTGCCTTGGTTCGGTTGACTGGTTACCTGTACAAATCCGTGGTGGGCTTCGACAATAGCTTTAACAAAACTGAGACCCAGTCCGACGCCTTTCTCTGATCGACTACGGTCCCCTCGATACAGTCGATTCCATATCTGAGCGATATCTTTGTCATCAATCCCCAAACCATGGTCTGTCATCGATATGCAGGCTTTCGAAGCAACGAGATCCACCGCAATTTCAACAGAACGATTCTTCGGAGAATACTTGATGGCATTGTCCAATAAATTGGCAAAAACCTGTTGTAGTCGGTTCCTGTCCCCAATGATGTGAATATCATTGGAAAACTTTTGTTCAATCGTAATATTTTTATCTTCTGAAACAAATTCGTACAAATCAATCACAGATCGTAACACATCCGATAATGAAATCGTCTCCAAGCTTAATCGCATCGCGCCGGCTTCAGCCTCTGATATGTCCATCAGCGTATTTAAAAGCGACACCGTTTTTTCCGATTCTTCCATACAATCAGTTAACGCCGAAATACAAGCATCGTGATTATCCGGATCTCTCAAAGATAACTCCGCGATACCGCGTAATCTCGTCATCGGTGTTTTTAAATCATGGGCGACACTGTCCAGTGAGTTTCTCATGGCTTCGATCAGTGCCTCATTTTTCCCTAACATCTGGTTAAACAGCTTGGCCAATTGATCCAGTTCTCCCTGCTCCTTCCTTTCCGGCACCCTCTCATTCATTTTCCCCGTATCAATAATGGTTTGTACGGTTTGATTAATTTTTCGAATCGGTTGCATGATCCTATAGGTTAAAAAGCTACCTGCCGCAAATCCCAACACCAGAATCGGAATCACAAACCATAAAAATCGAGAACGAAAGTATACCAATAGCTCATAGCTGCGTGAAGAACGTTTTCCCAACTGCATGATCACATCTTGCCTCAAAGGGGTTGAAACAACATTCCAGACACTGTTTTTCCCCTCTTCCTTAATTGTGCTCCATACATGAATTTGATATGGGTCGATACCCTCCAGATTTTTCAACTCAAATGATTTTTTATCGGGAACGCTCACAAACAAATAATTATGGAAAGGACCGAAAATGCGTACAAAATAAACATCAGTATTATATTTTGATTGTTCACCGAACCTCTGTTGTAGGGCTTTGACACCTCCTTCCTCAAACCATGCCTGATATTCATGCGCCCTTAATGTGATCACGTCACGTTCACGCTCTTCGATTAGGTTCGCCATAATATAAAAAGCAATCACAAACACACCGGCCGAACTGATCACAAAAAAAAACGTGTACAACGCGCTAAGTTGGGCACCGAATGAAATCCCGGCCCGATTAATTCTCTTTAAGAACATAGCCCATTCCTCTTGCGGTGTGTATCAGTTTCTTATCAAATTCTTTATCAATCTTACTTCTCAAGCGATGCACCAACACATCGACCACATTGGTCTGAGGATCAAAACTATAATCGTACACGCTTTCAAGAATTGCTGTTTTGGAGACGATTCTCCCGGCGTTGCGCATCAAGTATTCTAACAAAGCGTATTCTTTGGCTTGCAGAGTAAGCTCTTTATTTTCTCTGGTGACTTGTCTTGTCATTAAATCCAAATGCAATGTGCCCACACTTAAGCCAGAAGGTTCGGAAATTTGTGAGGAACGTCTGATTAATGCCTGAACGCGGGCCAGCAACTCAGAGAACAGGAACGGTTTAACCAGATAATCATCCCCCCCTTTTTGCAAGCCCTTGATACGATCATCCACCGTATGTCTGGCACTGAGAATAATGATCGGTGTGTTGTTGTTTTTCTCCCGCAGTTTCGCGATCAAAGTCAGTCCATCAATTTCAGGCAGCATGATATCCACGATGGCGGCATTATAGCTCTCGGTCAGCCCCAGATGCAAACCATCTAAGCCATCATTGGCGATATCCACCGCAAATCCCGATTCTTTAAGGCCTTTGGACACAAAATCGGCAATTTTTTGATCATCTTCAACAATCAATATCCTCATTTCCTATATTCTCCTTGGTGTTATTCCATATTTTCGGATTTTTATTGAAAAACGGGTAATTGCTCTGAGATAACTTAGCCCAGACAGCCTAGATAAGAACCTCAAAAATTATACGCTTCCCCCGAAACACAAAAAAGAGCGTATACGGCACTAAAACTCGATCTTGCGCCTTTCACAAGTTTCCAAGAATTTCACCAAAAGCTTAATGGCTGCGCTAATATCCTTGCCATGTGCCATTGCGTTCGGACTATGAACATAACGAGTCGGTACAGACAAAGCATACACCGGGGCACCGCCAAACATCCGCATCCCCCGGGAATCTGTTCCTCTGAACGGCAATACTTCCATCGAATGCTTAATTTACCTGATTATGTACTATTAACATTCTAATTTGCCAATAATGCCTGTCATCCCCGCGGATGTGGGCATCCGGGAAACCATTTGGTTTCTTAGGCTTTTATTGTTAGATTCCCACTTTTGTAGGAATGGCTCTTCCTCAACCTTAATCATTGCATCAGCGGACGTTAGATTCCCACTTTCGCGGGAATGACAGGGGGTGATCAAAAAAATGAGCTTGCGAATTGTACATAATCATATAATTTTATTTTGGGTGCTGTTGATTTTAAAAACTTCATAATTCCATCGTTCTTTTAAGTTCTCGCTCCATAATCGTAATTAATACCTGCTCTCGTGCTAATATCAAGATTGTCATGCGGAGTTATTTGAATAGTTTCATGATCAGCTTCTCAAAATAGAAATTCAATAGCTCACTGAATTCATCAAAGTGCCTGATTTAAAATATGCCACAATAATAAATAATCTATCGACTTCAGGTCCGAATATCAAGATCAGCATCACTTAAAAGCATTCTGCTCTTGAGAGATTATCGCCTGACTCTAAGATAGAAAGTTTTTTCGGTGGCGGAATTGACTAATTTGTCAGAGCATCTCAAAAAGACGAGTTATAGTTGATTCTTGTGTTTGAGAGTGAAGTGGCGTACCCCTTTGTTT
>CAZJUM010000124.1:0-7777 GCA_964549175.1 uncultured Pseudomonadota bacterium
ACTCCATAGCTCTTCGAGACTATGGAGCCACCAGAGAGAAATTAGCTGAACAGTTCCATTTTACTGTTCTGGCTCTTTTGAGTTGGCTCAAAAATTTCAATGATTCAAAAAATTTAAAGACACTTTCAGCACGATAATAAAGTGGGTGTTTGGGTGATTATTCAATGGGTCTATCCCGTTTATGGCAAACAAAGTGACAAAGCGGGAATAGAAGTGACAATCAAGGGAGTTATTTTATCCGATTGAATGCCCCGCGACAGGCAGTGGCAAAGTCTTCCGGATAGATTCCCGTGATCCATCGAAGTTGAGCTTCGCTGAACGTGCCCGGAGATTCAGGAAGTTTGGGAAGAAAATCAAAAATGAGGTGTTGTTTACTCTCTTGGTTGGTATAACGTTTGGCGTACTCTATGGTAGTCACCATTTTTGCCCCCAGCGCCTCAAGTATGCGTTGCACTTTCAGGATACCCAGATCGATCGATTTGCGGCAAGCCGCTTCAGCCTCCAGGGCATTGCCTACTGGCGCCTTGGTTATTAGCTGGATTTCCCACTGAGAAACTTGAGCTTTGGGAACAAATGCCATTACAAACTCATCCTCAAAAACAACCAATTGACTTTCCCCTTGTTTGAGATCAGTGCGCTGATTGGAAGTAATTGCGTTAATATAATCAGTGAAAAAGTGTTGTCGGGTTTCTTGGAAGTATTGATCGATAAATTCTGTGATCAGATCACCACAGGCATAAGTAAGAATACTGCTATCCGGCTGTGTGCCATTACTATAATATGAATCGGCCTGTCGCGGAGCCATGGCGTACTGCTGATGAATTTGTTGATGCGAAGCATGTAATCGATAATGGCTGGGAGCAAAATCGAAGCCGAAATTCCACCCCCAAATACTGCCATTATATTCCAGTGCTTTGCCGATCTTGTTGTTTTGTAATGCCGATAGAATCGAGAGTCTTAATTGTTCCAGTTCTCGAGTTGAAATCGTTTTGTGTTTTTGGGGAATCCGGAGATTGAGTTGTTCAGCCAATCGAACGAATGTGCGTTGATAATAAAGATGGCGCAGACCGACAATATCTTCATCACTGAGCATTCCGATCTTATATCGGACGGCATCATCAGCCATGTTGGATGCGTAATGCCCGCCAGCTATGTAGCTGTTGCGTCTCAGATATTCATAAATATGACTTTCATCACCCGTATGATTCCATTCCCCAACAATCTCACTTCCTCCTTGCGCACCCGGTTTCAAAACCATGACCTGTTTATAACAATCGGGTAAATAGGGGTTGTTCGCGAGGGTTTCAAATACCGCATGATTTTTGATAACGGGTTGAATACGATCTGACGCTTGTCGCTGATATTTCATTCCATTGGGGATTCCCGTTTCCGGGTCCGGAGTGAAATCACAACACAAGTGCGCGATTTGAATCAAATCATTGGGATCCGTTGAATTGGCTGCGAGTGCTAATAAAACTGCTTCAGGAAGTGCTTCAAAAACCGGGGTTGTTTTTTTTGAATCATCGGCATGAGTAACTTTGAGATGAGCGCGAATTGAATCCGTAAAGGATATTTTTTTAGCTTGGGGTAATGAAATTTGTTCAGGATGTTTGGCTAAATGATCAGCCCGGACTTGCTTTATATAAGTGACACCCCGAAAGGGAAAAGGATTGGGAATTTCATAAACCCAATCTGAGGCGAAAACCTCAACATCACCCTTTGGAAAATTTCTCTGGTTATCAACGAGCGATTGATCTTCAAGAATGCCCAGAGATTCGATATAGCCATGTTCTCGAAGATTAGTTACCATATAACTGGGTTTGTGAATGCCATAAACAAAGCATCCTTTGGGAGAAACACAGGTTCTTAGACTCATACTTTCCTCTTAATGAGCTGGTAGTTATCAGGGGGTTGTTTCATTTTTCTGGCTTTAGCCTTTTCATCGGTGTGTTTTCCTCTTTTTGGTCTCACAGAAAAAACAAAAATATCTTACGACAAGCGATAAAACTTCGCGACTATCTTTTTGAATGTATTCAACCTATGCGGAATATTACTTGATCTGCCGCTGAATTAAGTTCGAAGGCAAAATGGGAGAATGCACACGATAATTCATAATCCACAATTGATGGGCTGCCCTTGTGGCTCCTATGTGAAGAAGATAACGGGAATATTGCTGATCCGGGTAATTGACAGTATCCACATCAACTAAGACAACGTAATCAAATTCCAATCCTTTTACTTGTCTGATGTCTGTGATATCTATACCCGCTGTGAACGAAAATTCCTGATCTTGAATTAACCGTAGTTTGGGAATCTCCATTTTCGAGAGAAGCTCATGGTACTGATTTGCAGCTTCGGGGTGGTAACAAATTACAGTCACACTGGCATTGGATTCCTTTTCAACGAGAGATTTCAAACTCCTTGCTAATTGATCAATGAGCTCTCCTTGGTTCGAGAATTTAAATAATTCAACCGGAGGTCCGTGGCGAATCGCTAAAAAATCTTTCCCAGTCGCTAAATCTCCTAGAACGGATATCGAAAAATCCATGATTTCAAATGTTGACCGATAACTGACGCATAGTGCGGACATTTTTTGACCTTTTACGCCAAGATACTTAAAAACTGTATCCCAGTCATGGAAACCGCTGTGTCGGATCAATTTCTGGTTAATATCACCAGCCAGAGTCAAGCTTTGTGGCTTTTTGCACACTTTTAATAAAACGCTTAGTTCGAGTGGGCACAAGTCTTGTGCTTCATCGATCATAAGATGTGTGTAAACAGGCAATCTTTCCTTACGACTTATTTTATTCCCAGCCAGTAGTTGAAAAAACAATATTAATATCGGATCGTCTTCGTAATCCATTGTTGCTTCTTCTTGAACATCATTTTCATTAATCATGCTCCTTTTTTGTTCAGCTTGGCGAAGGATGTATTGACGTTTGAGCCATTCGGTAATTTCAATGAATTCAGCCGGTGAAAATTCGTTGGATGATAGACGGGTAAATTGGGATTGTAAAAAATCGAAATCAGAAAAGAGTTCATCCCAAAGCTGGAGTACCATTCTCTTTCTTGATCGTTCCGGTTCAATAAATCCTGAAATTATCCGTTGAAAAATACTGGAAATATCGCTGGTGTATCTAAATGGGCGATTTAGGAACTTAATTCTCCCGGTTAACCAGTTTGAAAAAGTGTATAAGGCTTCAACGAGTGGCAGTGAACAAAGTTCTTTCAGCGGGAAGCCATTAAGTTGACGATTCCGGATGATTTCAGAAATTCGCTTGTAAAATAGAGCCTCTTTTTGGGAAATGTACGCATTGATAATTTCCAGCAGTACCGGGTGTTTCTTAAAACGAATCACAGTCACAGGGGTATGATCAGCGTAACGTTTTGGCAACTGCCCGCCAAATATTTTGACGCGTAATCGGGATATCCAGTTTTCAAAGAAATCAATAGCGACATTGTGAACTCCGAGCGAAGGCAGTACCAGTGAGATGTAATTGGCCAGTGCTCGATTGAATACCATAACCATCATCTTTTCTGGTTTGAAGTAGGATCGATTTTGAAAATGCAGCCAGGCTACTCGGTGGAGAGCCACTGTTGTTTTTCCCGAGCCAGCAGTGCCTTGAATGGCAACGATACCTGTGGATGGCTGGGTGATTATTTCAAATTGTTCCGGGTCGATTAACGCTGTGATTTCGGGAAGTAGTTTTTTTTTGTCCGGACTACCGGAAGGTGTAATTCCTAGCTTTGGATTTATTGTTCTTGTGTTTTCCGGACGAATGGCTGTTCTTGAACCTCCCTTAAGCAATATTTTTGGAGTTTCCAGGCGGTGCCATTTAAAAGATTTGTCTTTTATTAAAAGCAGATCATCTTGTTGAATTTTTATCAACTGCCCATCGGAAACCTTAAGGATACGTTTGACGATAACCTTTCCCTCAAAAGTCCGTTCTCCAATTTTCTCCTCGTATTCATCTCCAAGATCATAGCGGAAGTAAATCATAGCAATGGGAGATGTTTTCCAGTCGACGATTTGTAAGAAGCCATCGGGAGGCTGGTATGTTTGAGTTCCCAAGTAGATATCTCGAGTTGTTTTTTTTTCTTTGAGACACATATGGGCGAAATAAGGATTTTGAATGTCGACACCGACTACACCTGAGCGATCTCCTTGATTGATCAAGGAGATTAACCGTGTTAGTTGCTCCGTTAATTGGGGTATGTCATCATCATTCGCTTCTTCAATGGCTTCTCGTAAAATGAAAATCTGATTAAGAAGCTGGTCACGATTTTCGACAAAAACCTGTCCGGGTGCCAATGCAATCAATTTGTTTAGATTCTTTTCTTCTTCTTCGATGATACCCAACTCTTTTGGGGTTAGCTGGTATGCGGTATCATCAGAAATTGGGGCTTTGCTAAATGACATAGTGGTAAAACAGCTTAGCGGGGAAAATACATTATCCGCAAAATAGGAAAAAATTCAAGGGTCTGCTAAAACTTTCCTTTACGTTGACTTGTTTCTGGCACAAACCAGAATCCATTTGACTTTCGGATATCATGAAGTGCATCGGTATTTATGCGGTCGTTCAATTTATGGACACCATTGACAGCGGTATATATTCCACCTCCATAGAAAGCTAATGTGAACGAACCAAATATTAAGGCAAGTTCATTTTCTTCTTTGTGGTATGCCTCTAATGCGGCGATATAAAATAAGGCTGTGATAAAAAAAGCGTAGGTACCTTCGCGATGCCGTTCGGCATAGTAACTCCCGGATCCCGGAATGATTGCTGAAAGTGTTCCTGCCACCCAAGGCGACTTGTATTCAGGTTCTGGTCGATTGCGCCAATCAGAAGCGAATGATCGCGCTTGTTCCGCGTAGGATGAACTAGGGGCAACCAGATCAAGATGTTCCAGTGCTTTTTTAATATGAGGTTCTCGCAATTGAAATGGCTTGAGGTGATCTTTATCCAGATGCGAAATGGCGAGCAGCAAATGAATTTTAGAGAAATCACCAGTTTTTGATTTTGATTCGTTGAGGAGTTGGTTCCAATAGATAATGGCACTATCCCAATCTCCTCCTGCCATATAAGAACGACCGATTTGAAAAACGGAATACTCAAGATGCTGACTGTTTGGAAAAAAGTGAATGAGCCGTTTGTATTCCGAAATAGCTCGATAGTATTCCCTATTTCGATATAAAAAATCGGCAAATCGTTTGGTATCCCCTTCATTGATGAGTAACTCATCACCATACAATACTTGAGTATGAACGACCGGAAACAGGCATAAGGAGATGATAGTAAGTAATTGAATCAGTGGAGGTCGAAGCCACCACTTGAACCCATTCATTCGATAGCCAGGATTGAAGATGTTCATCGGATATCCTGATCAGCTTGGAACCTTGTTACGATTCTTTTATCGGGTTGATGGATATTTAAAGCTCGTCAAATCCGAAAAACGGAAACACTTCTAATAAAGACAGGAAAATCTGTGGTGCGAGCAGAGAGAATCGAACTCTCACGGCCAATGGCCACAGCCCCCTCAAGACTGCGTGTCTACCAGTTCCACCATGCTCGCCTTTGGTGCGTCAGCAAGGTTGAAATATAAAAAAAACCGCTATAAAAATCAACCCCTAGCCCATTTTATTACAAAGTGAATTTGTTCATTCTCTGTAATTGGCATCAATAAAGAGTTTTATGATTATGTACAATTCGCAAGCTCATTTCTTTGATCACCCCCTGTCATTCCCGCGAAAGTGGGAATCGAACAATAAAAGTCTAAGAAACCAAATGGTTTTCCGGATCCCCGCATCCGCGGGGATAACAGTTTAATAGCATGAGCATTAAGGCCATTCTTACCAGGATCCCCACATCCGTGGGGATGACAGAGTATCCGCGGGGATGGAAGGCATTATTGGCAAATTTAGGATGTTAATAGTAGATAATCAATAAAGAATTTTGTATTTTCTCATGATCAGACTTTAACAAATTGATTCAGGCAACTTCATTCGACTCAATTGATTTGTTGAGATAGGCCACGATACCGGGAGAACTCGAGGTTCATCCCGTTGAGAAAAAGGAAGAGAAGAAAATCGAAAACTCAGGGATTTTTGATTAATCTTGACACTTATGGAATTTATAATTAGCGTTACCGATGTTTTTCAGACAAAAGCTATTCGGTGCAGAATTGAGGCGACGTAGCCAAGCGGTTAGGCAGAGGTCTGCAAAACCTTTGAGATCGGTTCGACTCCGATCGTCGCCTCCAAAAGTAAACTGCAACTGTGCCTGGATGGCGGAATTGGTAGACGCTCGAGACTTAAAATCTCGTGTCCGCAAGGACGTCCCGGTTCGATTCCGGGTCCAGGTACCAGCAAAATTAAGGGTTTAGGGGGATTTGAGGGAGGTGTATATTTGATCATTTTTTAGCCTAGTAATGACATTTGGATTTAAGGTTATTTTGGCAATATTTTGTTCAAAATAGCCGAACTGATGATTAGTTCCGGAAATTTTTTACGTTTTTCTCCGATGGGCCAATACTGTATCGGGCGTTAACCGATTTAAAATGGAAACGCTTGAAAATTCTCCGGATTTCCGGATGATCATTCAAATTCAAAAATGAATTGATCATTCAAAAACGCCAATCTTTCTGCTAACTTGAGGTAACCCGAACGATCAGAGGTTTTGTCTCTATATTAGCGTTCACAATTGTAATCAGGTGGGTCTGCATAAAAAAGAGTGTGTTGTTGATCATATCGATCAACAACTTCCATCCGCTTATGATTTTCAATCAATACGCGGAATAAACGCAGATGTACTTGCGAAAGTTCCTCCTCTATTCTTAAAAGATGGAGCCTTGATGCTGACGTTGTGCTTGATCCGAAAGTACGCTTGACAGATCTATCGCCATAGCAAAGTTCTTGAATATAATAAAACCTGATTATCTACTATTAACATCCTAGATTTGCCAATAATGCCTTCCATTCCCACGGATGCGGAGATCTGGTGGTAAAAATGCTTCAACCAAAGACAATCATACTTCATTCCCGCGGATGCGGGGATCCGTTTGATTTTGTCCACTTTTCAGCCATTTTGTTTCTGTCGTCCCCGCAGTGCGGGGATCCGGAAAACCATTTGGTTTCTTAGACTTTTATTGTTCGATTCCCATTTTCGTGGGAATGACAGGGTGATCAAAGAAAAAGGGCTACGAATTGTACATAATCAGTTAATAAAATCTGCAAGCCCTTTGTATATCGGTCAATGAATCAGGATTTTGTTTATTCAATCGATCAAATTCATCCCTGCTGACCAATGTCCATTTGAAGTATCTTAAAAATTCTTCCGAGTGATGCTGCAGAACGCGGAACAGAGTTGTTAAATCCTTATTTATGTCGTTTAGGACCTCAACTTTGAGGGGGTTTTCTAACCCCGAAATGTGAGTTATAGCGGAACGAGGTGAAAGCAAAAAACTTAACGGTTTAATTGAAGTCGACGATGCTTATCTCGGTGGTCAAAACAAGGGCGGTAAAAGAGGCTGTGGCTCGGAAAACAAACAACCTTTTATAGTTGCCTTTAAAATAACGGCAAAAAATCATCCAATTGATGTAAAACTAACCCCCGTCAGGGCTTTCACAAAGAAAGAAATATCAAAATGGTGGCAAGAAAATCCCTTACCCTGATCTTATATTGCCACTGACGGTCTTAATTATTTCAATGCTTTTAATGAGTCAAACGAGATATAGTCAAATGTTGTGTTCAAAAAAGTTAAGCAGCAATATCCCTTT
>CAZJUM010000125.1:0-7750 GCA_964549175.1 uncultured Pseudomonadota bacterium
ACAAAAACAGATTCTAAGCACATACAGAACAAAAAAATCCGCTTTTAAAGCCCCCAGTGGCTCCATAATGGCGTAGCCTTGCGGAGTCTTAAGGTAAAATCATACAGACTCCATAGCTCTTCGAGACTATGGAGCCACCAGAGAGAAATTAGCTGAACAGTTACAAATTCCGTATCAAACATTGTGATAAATATAGGTGTTCTCATACTCTATTTTATTTGGTACCAAAATGCTCAGCGCAATAGGAACTGATGTAGCTTCCGTCAACTCGTTTCGAATAAAATTCACACGGTAGCCTGGTCGATAGAGCTTCAAAGTAAAAGACGAACGCCAAACCGACCAACTGCAATATGATGAACGGTATAACCCCCTTATAAATGTGCTTCAATGTAATCGATGGAGGGCTTATCCCCTTGATGTAGAATAGAGAGAACCCCACGGGTGGTGTTAAGAATGAGGTTTGCAGGCAAACCGCGAAAAGGATCAAAAACCATGTCAGATTGTAGCCCATATTAACGATGGGGTTGGCTACCAGCGGTAGTATGATCAGGGTTATTTCGATCCAGTCCAGGAAAAAACCCAAAAAGAAAACGATCGCCAAAATAAAAATCACTTTTCCGGACGAACCAAAGGGTAAGCTGCTAATTGCGGATTCGATGACCTCGTCTCCTCCCAGACCGCGTAGAACAATGGAAAAAATAGAAGCTCCGACAATTATGGCGAAAATGAAACCAGTTGTTCGGGTGGTTTGATACAAAGTGTCCTTGATGACAATAATGTCGAATTTTTTCGACCTTTGAGCTTTAATAATATACAAAAGGGTGGTGCCGATAGCACCGATTCCGGCGGATTCCGTAATCGTCGTAAACCCGCCCAGGATCGACCCTAAAACGATCAAAATCAAGATAATGGGCGGTCCCGCCGCTGATAAAGCGTCAACGACCACTTTGACTGAAACCTTCTCTTTCATTACCGAAGGCGGGGCGATGTCTTTCTTAAGGCTGGCAATTCCAATGATATAAACCACATATAATAAGGCTAGAATAATCCCCGGCAAAATGGCACCCGCGAAAAGATCTCCGATCGAAGTGGCATACTCACTTTTGGTTACAACTGCTTGATCAGCCATAATAACGAGCATGATACTTGGCGGGATGAGTATTCCCAAGGTCCCCGATGAACAAATAACACCGGTAGCCAAGCTATTATCATATTTTGATTTGAGCATGATCGGCAACGAAAGGGTTCCCAAAACTGTAACCGACGCGCCGACGATGCCTGTCGTCGCTGCCAGAATCAGACCAATGACGACAACCGTCACGGCTAACCCGCCTGGCAGACCACCAAAAAGGCGCGTGAAGTTTAAGATCAATTCTTCCGCCAATCCCGATTTATCCAGGACAATCCCCATATAGATAAACATCGGTAACGCGACCAGGGTCGGATTGGCGACATAGGCATATATCCTTTCGGGAGCCAGCCCCGCCGTATTTCCCCAATCCATAAATAGCTCAACATTGAAATATGTTACCAGGACTACTCCGAGTGTCGCGTAAATGATTCCGACTCCCCCGAGAACCCAGGCAATGGGATAGCCGGATAGCAGAAATAACGCAAAGGTTGTGAACATCGCGATAACTAATATTTGAGAAGCATCCATATCTGTTTTCCTGATTACTATAGCCCAAAAAGTTGGAAGATTATCATTGGTTGCATGCTGGTTTCAACCGACCAGCTGTACATGAAGTAAATGAACAACGCGAAGTACAAAACGGCAGCCATTTGCACCAGGATCAAGATTGGATTGAATCTCAAGCCGGACCTTAGGCGAAAATACTCGAAACACTTCAACACCCGAGAAACGCAGGCCATCAAAGTGACGATCAAGGTGATCGGTATCGCGAATTTGATCGCCCATACAAAGTCGAGTCCGACCTGCTGCGACCCCTCTCCGTCACGAAACGAAGAAACCGCGAAATCCAATCCGTGAGCCGCGATTACAAAAAACAATGGCAGAAGCAAAAAAAGTATCCCCAATGTTTCGATCCAAACCTGAGCACGTTTGCTAAGCTTTTCGTGAATTAGATCAACCCGGACATGTTCGTCTGTTACAACAACGTATGACATACTGAAAAGCCATGCCCAACCATACAGATACCAAGTTAATTCTTCCCAGAAAACGGAGCTGATCAATCTGGCAAAAAGGTAAGAGTCCGTTTGAACGTAAAATTTTGCGGTTCCGTATCTGACTAAAATAGTGACCGCAATCACAAAAATTGTGGCAACCCATAACCAAGAAAATAGTTTTGAGATTATTACGATGAACTGGTCAAGTTTTTTTGATATCGCGGTTTGAGGCAGATTTTTGCCAGTCCATTGATCACTTTGTTGCGCTGTTGCGGGAGTCATGTTTTCTCTATGCCGGGAGTTCAATAGAAAAAACCAGGGACCCCAGGATCCTCTGGTTTTTTGTTTGTTAAATCAAACGAATTGTCTTTTTAGAAATCACGCGGAAGATATCCCAGATTTTTCCAATAGGCGTAATTGGAAGAGAATTTTTTCTGTGCTTCTAAAACCATTTTGAAATTAGCGTCACTGGCCGCGATTTCCGCCAGGACTTCGTCAGTTTTCTTCTTCAATTCACGAAGGACTGGCAAAGGCAGTTTGTGGGCGTTTACACCCTGATTTTTGAAATTGGCAATGATTTTTCCCTGAGCCGCTTCACCTTCCGACATCCCCATCATAGTGGCTGCTGTACAAGATGTTGTAATAAGTGTTTTTTGACTGTCGTCGAGTTTTGTCCAAGCACCTTTATTAACGAGAAGATGCAGGGCGGTAAAACTCTGATGCCAACCGGGGAAGATGTTGTTTTTTGCCACTTTATGAAAACCCAATAACTGATCGATTGCCGGCATGGAGAATTCGGTGGCGTCGATGATACCCTTTTCCAGAGCGCCATACAGCTCGCCAGAAGGTAACATCGTTACAGAGGCACCGAGCTTTGACAAGACTTTGCCGCCGATTCCGGCGAATCTGATTTTCAAGCCTTTGAAATCGGACAAACTGGTGATCGGCTTTTTGAACCACCCCGCTGTTTCCGGTCCCATGATGCCGCAAAGTGTCGCGTGTACGTTTTTACCGCTGTCTTTGTATACTTTGTTCAACATCTCCGCGCCACCGTCAAAATAGTTCCAAGCAGTGAATTCCCATGGCTCCATGCCAAAAGGCACAGCGGAGAAAAGAGGTAGAGCGGGTATTTTCCCGGAATCATAACCGATCCAAGTGTATCCGGCTTTTACCTTTCCTTTGCTGACGGCATCAAGAATTTCGAACGGGGGTAGTAATTTGTTAGGTTCGTACACCTTGAGAATGATCTTACCATCACTGATCTTCATGATTTGCTCGGAAGCGTATGTAATGTTCGTCCCTAGGCCGGGAAGTTTGGATGAAAACGCAAGCGGAACCTTCCACATCACTTTGCCAGCGGCAAGAACCTGCGCGCTGGTCAAACCAAAAATCAATGCGATGGTAGCGATCATTGCGATGGATTTTTTGGAACTTTTCTTCAAATGACGTAACATACTCCCTCCTAAAAATAAATGAATTAACCGAATGTTTGGTGAGAATGTATCCCACCGATGCTTCTTCGTTTGAAGAGTAGCAAATGATACAAAAAAAAAGCAGCTATGATAGCCACCGTTGTCCGGCACGAAATCACATACGATAGTTCCTCCCGTGATTGATTGGGTTAAAAAATTCTACCGAGAAACAGCAACGACCCAAGCTCGCCGAGAAATTGGCGGAAGACAACAGCACTGGTTTTTCGGCTTCGTAAATGAAATGATCAATGAGTTGGTTCCGGCCTCCTAAAAAAAAACAATTTACGAATTATCTCCCATTTTTTATTAATTATACAGCCAAAAATAGAATATTATTGCCTGCGCTTTGGGTAGATCGTTTCCTTATCATATTCGTTTCAGTGTTGTTACGCAATTTGTGGCACCGGAACCGCCCACGTTAAAAACAACCCCAACCTCAGGATGCTTTTTGATCGGAGCCATACCGATGGGCTCCCCAACAAGTTGTTTAAAAGCAAGCGCGTGCATGGACGCGCCGGTCGCGCCCACCGGATGCCCTTTTGCTTTCAAACCTCCTGACAGATTCACGGGACATGAATCGCCCGGTCTAAATCTTTGGTTGATATAGTCAAAACCAGCCTGTCCGTCTTTTGACAACCCCAATGCTTCGGTGGTCAGAATTTGGTTTATCGAGAAACAATCATGCACTTCCGCGAAATCCACGTCATCAATGGTAATATTCGCGTCACTAAATGATTTTTTTACAGCTACCTTACCCGCGGTTAGTTCGTAAAGATTATCCCTATTCTTTTCTGCCAGTCGGTCAGTGGCCATTCCTATACCGGAAATCTCCACTGCCCGAGTGCTGATTTTTTTTGCGTCCTCTGTAGGGGCAAGAACCAGAGCGGCGGCGCCGTCCGAAACAAGAGAACAGTCATGCAACCTTAAAGGATAAACAATCATGGGATTACTGCCTTTACCAGATTCAGGCAAATTGAGAATTTTTTGGGGGTCGTCAAGACCCAGGCGATGGGGGGGGGGCCACCTAGGCTAAAATGCGCTAGAGGATTTTCATATCCGTTTTTATAACTGAGCGCGGAGATATGGGCAAACATCTCCCGCATTTGTTCAAGGGAGTATTGATGATGAGTCATATATCCCTTGGCAAGTTCAGCAAAAAGCCCCGGAAACGTCATTCCGGCCGCCCCTTCTTCAGGCCAATATGAGGAGCAGGCCAGTACATGGGCAACATCCTTTGTGGGTAATACATTCATTTTTTCGACACCAATAACCAGCACCCGCTTAAATCGGCCTGATTCAACGGCTAACGCGGCATTATACAGGGCAACGGAAGATGAGGCACAGGCAGCTTCAGTCCGTGTGGTCGGGACAAAGGCTAAGTGTTTCGGAGCCACTTCAAGACCCAGAGGCGCCACATGCTCTTGGTTGATAAATTTTGACGGTGAGCAGGACCCGATCCAGATGCCGTCAATCTCTTCAGCTGATATCCCGGCGTCTTCAATGGCACATCTACCAGCCTCTTCCAGCAGGTCATAAAAAGACTTAGTGTCCTTAATTTCTCCTGTTTCCCTGTTTTTTTCCACGAACGCGCCGAATTTAGTGTTATAAGCGCCGATGATACTTGCTTTGCTCATGATCTTTTCCTATTTCTGAAATTACTATTCATTGACAATTCCGCAGGTTATCCTTTTGAATCCGGTTTTAGCCCGCCATGAATGAAAAACACATCCCCGATAAGACCCCGGTTGCGATATAGCTCGCCGACAAGAGAGGCGAATTCTTCAGGATCTATCAACCGGCCGATAGGCAATTTTTAAAAAATATAGTCAAGTGCCGTGCTCACATCACATTCAAAGGTAGCAACATCGGCTTTTAATTTTTGAGCGGCGGTGTGAGGACTTTCCTGATTGACATCTGCTATAAGCGGTTTACCGCCTTGCGCTAACCGGTATTCTGCTAAGCTGTACCCAGTAGCACTGGCACCGCCTGTAATCACCGCAACGGAATCTTTAATCTTTAGCATTTTGCTCTCCTGACGCGAAGCCGACAATTTCCGGTCTGAAATATTTATCATTTATTGATTTTAGTTCTCCGCTAATCATAGGTTTAAATTCCATTTGAGCAAGAATGTCGGTTTCAAGGTCGATTCCCGGCGCAATCTCGGTCAGTTCGATGCCTTCCGGAACCAGTCTGAAAACAGCTCTTTCCGTTATATAAAGAACTTCTTGCCTTCTTTGAGCACCTAGTTCGCCGCTGAAAGTGATCTGTTCCACCTCTTTGATGAATTTTTTTACTCTTCCTTCCTGCTCGATGATCAATTTACCATCTTTAATTTTTGTTTTTAGCCCTTTTGTGGTAAACGTTCCCATGAAGACGACTTTTCTTGAGTTTTGTGAAATATTGATAAACCCACCGCTACCAGGAAATTTTTCGCTGAAACGGCTGACATTGTTATTTCCTTTTTCATCGATCTGTGCCATGCCAAGAAACGCGATATCTAGACCGCCGCCGTCATAAAAATCAAACATCTGTGGTTGTTCTATGAGGCATTCCATGTTAATGGTGGCACCGAAACTCAATCCGCCAACAGGCATACCACCGATGGGGCCAGGCTCCACTGTAAATGTGATATAATCCAGGATGCCTTCTTCGGACGCCACTCGGGGAACCGCCTCAGGAAATCCGATCCCCAGGTTGCCAACCATATGGTTTTTTATTTCCGCGGCTGCCCGTCGTCCGATCACCTTGATGGCATCCAGGGGCAAAGGATCAAGCTGACTTACCGGAACTCTGAGTCTTCCCGCATAAACAGGGCTATATTGTTCAGCAAATGTTTGCATATGATGCTCCGCAGGTGCTACCACCACATGATCCACAAGGATGCCGGGGATGACGACATCACGCGCGCAAAGACTACCGAAATCAGCGATTCGCTCTACCTGGACTATGACAGTTCCGCCCGAGTTTTTTACTGCCATTGCAGCCGACAGGTTTTCCAAGGTCAGACATTCTTTTTCAAAAGTAATGTTCCCTCGGGTATCGGCAGTCGTTCCTCTGATAATAGCGACATCTATAGGAAATGGTTTATAACGAAGATACTCCTCGTTATCAATATTGATAACTTCTATAAGATCCTCCGTAGTCACTGAATTGACCTTGCCGCCTTCCATTCTGGGATCCACAAAGGTTTTCAAACCGACTTTTGTAATTGAGCCGGGACGTTTGGCAGCTATATCCCGTAAAAGATGAGCAATAGCTCCCTGTGGGAAATTATAGGCTTGAATCTTGTTGGCAAGCGCCATTTTACCTAACTTGGGCGCCAGACCTGTATGGCCGCCGATAATCCGTTTTACAAGTCCGTCGTGGGCAAAGTGATTCATTCCTTTATCAAGGCCGTCTCCTTGTCCGGCAACATAGACAAAGGTTAAATCCCGGGGAGTTCCGGTTTTTAAAAAACGTTTTTCAATCGCAAGGGCTAGATGTTCCGGAAACGCATTCCCAACAAATCCTTCCGAGACAATCGTGTCACCTGTTTTGATAATATCCGCTGCTAATTCGCCGGATATAATCTTATTTTTTTCCGTCATAATAAGCCTGTTAAAAGAAACTTCGTGATTTTAGAAAAAGAATGATTCATAGAGGTTTTTTGCCTATTTCCTCCGGTCCGAGAATACCATCGAATTGGGTCTGGTCCGAAATTCCCCAAAGTTCCTCAACCGGAATATCCGGGTTCATCGAAAAATCGTATTCGCGTATCACGGCTTCGGTAGCCTCCCGGATAAATTATTTCTTCTTTTTTGCTGATGGTTTCCCAATTGGGATGGTACTCTTTATATGCTTGTGATACATGGAAGCTCCGGTTCGATTGCTATGAAAGGGGGTATCCCCATTCATTGCCCCAAATATTATCGCCGATAACTTATATTATTTATAATCAGACAGCTGAGGCCTATTGGGCATAGTGATCAGAGTTGATTGAAAAACAATCACACACCACCAAAGTACAATTATATAGCTAGTTGATCAAGATGATATACGCTTCTTAAAATAATCGCAATATTTGAAAGGGCAGTGAAGTGGATACCCCTTATGAAGTTTGAGTTATAGTTGATTCTTGTGTTTAAGAGTGAAGTGGCGTACCCCTTTGTTTA
>CAZJUM010000126.1:0-7631 GCA_964549175.1 uncultured Pseudomonadota bacterium
GTCAAGTAAAAAATGAACTTTTTTGCACTTTTTTAATAAGTTCTGAATAGATACCTATTAACATCCTAAATTTGCCAATAATGCCTTTCATCCCCGCGGATGCGGGGATCCTGAAGACCATTTGGTTTTTGTAACTGTTCAGCTAATTTTTTTCTGGTGGCTCCATAGTCTCGAAGAGCTATGGAGTCTGTATGATTTTACATTAAGACTCCGCAAGGCGACGCCATTACGGAGCCACCCTGGGCTTTAAAAGCGGTTTTTTTTGTTCTGTATGTGCTTAGAATCTATTTTTGTTTTTCAGCTGAGGGGTTCGCGAAAAACAAAAATCCCTATAAGAGCTTTTTATCGTCCGTTATGATACCAAATCTCTGTAGACTGTCTAATGTAGGCGAATTAACAAAAATCCGTCAAAAACCTTGTCAAGTAAAAAATGAACTTCTTTGCACTTTTTTAATAAGTTCTGAATAGATACATTGATTGTTTCAAAATTTCAGCTGTTACAAAAACCAAAGTCCGCGTCCCAGTGAAATTCCTAGCAAGAAGTCAAAAAGAGCCAGACTCACAATAGTCATGATAGCTGAGCTCAACAGCGCGTGTTTAAATTTTGCCCCGAAAAGCATCGATGTAAGAACCAACAGCAATATCATGGTGATCGGATAACCTAGCTCGGGAAGAACATAGGAATACAGAAGAACACCAATAATTAACGGAATTCGTCGATTCCATGAGCTCCAAGGAGATTTATCCGGTATATAGTCTGTTGGTCTAATGAACAGGTCAATACACAATAGGGCAATCACTCCTGCAATCATATAAATCCAATGATGAGGCCCAACTGTCCCGCTAAAATATTCTACCTTGGTTAAAGATCCGCCATAACCATATAAGATCGCAAAAACCAGCAATACGAGAGCGTATCGCCGGTCGTATTTTATTTCTGCCCATTTCATTTCATAAAGCCGAGGTCTTTGGAGATTTGGCCAACCAGCTTAATCTGCCTGTTAACAAAGCTCTCAAAGTCGCTTCCGAATGAGGTAAATGGTGCCAAACCGTTTTTCTCTGCCAAATCTGCCCATTGGCTGGAAAGCGCAACTTTGCGTACAATATCCACCCATTCATTATAGCGAGCCGGAGTCACATTTTGGGGAACGTAAAAACCACGCCAATTTGCTCCAATCACTTCATAGCCTTGTTCCGTTGCGGTCAGCACACCAGGTAGAGCGCCTATTCGTTTAGGAGCCAAAATCGCTAAAATTCGGATATCACCTCTGTTAAAGTAGTCCACTACTTCTGAAACATCTCCGGTAAACGCGTCAGCCCTCTTACCGATCACTTCCAGCATTGCCGTTCCGCCACTGTTGAAAGAGATGTAGTTGATCGCCCTGAGGTTCTTGATACCGGCTTTATCAGCCAAAATCAGTATTTTCAGATGATCCCATCCACCTGCGGCACTTCCGCCGACAATGGCTGTTCGGTGAGGGTCGGAACGCATGGCTTCCACCAGATGACTCAATAACTTGAGCTTTGAGTTTTTACGGACCGCAATGGCTCCATAATCAGCTCCCAGAGCACCAACCCATCGGACATCATCCGCACTGAGTCCCGCGTAGACATTTTGTCCAAGCCTCGTTGCGGTAGCCATACTGGCTGCCACAATCAGGTTCTGATCATTGCCTCTTTTACCTACAACATGGGAGTAAGCTTTTCCCCCGCCCCCGCCAGCCATATTTGTCACTCTAATGGTGCCGTCAACCAATCCTAATTGTCCCATTACCTGGGCGGCTGGTATCCTACAAGTAAAGTCCCATCCCCCGCCGGCTCCAGCCGGTGCGATGCATTCCACACCAGTGGGTTTTGCCATGGCCACGGTCAACGTGGAAAGCAACATGATTAATGAAAAAAGCGTTGCGGAAATAACCTTTGCGGATATTTTTTTCATAACCCCTCCTTTTCTTCTGGGAATTTGAATTAGGTGTACCCATTTCAGTCTACCTTCCTAAAGACCTTCGTAATTGATTACCTTCAGAAAGAACCGTTAGGTACGCTTTTTATTAACGGACATCTGGCAGAAAACCAGATTAAAGCAGATGCCCGATTCTGAGAGACTCTTAATCTGTCGAGATAACAGAGTTTTATTGAATGTCCTTTTTGATTGTTTCAATAGCACAACAATTTGATAAGGTGTTAATCCATAACAGGCTTTTGATCGATTTCTCAAACCAAAGTTAGTATTTTCCCCCGTTTACGAAAAACGATACTGAAAATCCCAACCGGGTTTAAATCATGATCTTTCACCTTAATTCTCATGTTGTCAGTTAAAAAGAGTCACTGGGAATCCTTACCTTTCCTTCCATTAATACACGAGCACTGCGGCTCATACCCACTTTTTTGACAATCCATTCTCCCTCCAGTTCAACAGTTTCCGCACTCACGCTCAGCGTTCCGGAAGGATGACCGAATTGAACACCCTTTAGCGTTCCACCGCCGGTAGCTGAATTGACCAATGTACCCTTAACGGTCGCGGCTGTAGCAATTGCTACAGCTGTGGTTCCCATTATAGCGTGATGGAGTTTACCCATGGATAAAGCGCGAACATTGAGATCAATGTTCGCACTATTAATTCGTTTTCCGCTAGATGCCGTATAGCTTTTTGCCGGAGCCACAAAAGCAACCTTGGGTGTATGTTGACGGATGGCCGCCTCATCAATCGACTTAATTAATCCCATTTTAATTGCACCATAAGCACGAATGGTTTCAAACTTGGCGAGCGCCGCTTTGTCGTTGTTAATGATCTCTTGAAGTTCAGTTCCCTCGTAACCGATTTCATCGGCATTCAGGAAAATAGTTGGAATCCCTGCGCTGATCATGGTTGCTTTTAACTTTCCGACGCCAGGTACTTCCAAATCATCAATGATATTACCACTGGGGAACAAAGGACCCTCACCATCAGCAGGATCCACAAACTCTATTTTCACTTCAGCTGAGGGAAACGTGACTCCGTCGAGTTCAAAGTTCCCGGTTTCCTGAACTTCACCATTCGTTACAGGCACGTGAGCAATAATGGTCTTTTTTATATTGGCCTGCCATATATGTATTTCTGCGACTCCATTTTCGGGAATACGTTCGGCCTCCACCAAACCGGATTCTATCGCAAAGGGGCCGACAGCTGATGATAGATTGCCACAGTTCCCACTCCAGTCCACAAGTGATTTATCAATAGAAATTTGGCCGAATAAATAGTTTACGTCATGATCCGGTTGACCACTTTTAGATAGGATCACCACTTTACTGGTACTGGAAGTTGCGCCTCCCATGCCATCGATCTGTTTACCATAAGGATCGGGACTACCTATAACCCGTAAACATAAATTATCGCGTGCTTCTCCAGGATGCTGAGCGGCTTCCGGCAAATCGGTTAAATTTAAAAACACGCCTTTACTGGTGCCACCCCGCATGTAGGTGGCCGGAATTTTTATTTGTGCTGCAAATGACATAAGATCTTACCTTAAATCTCATCAATAATAGATTTGGTGAGTAGCGTCTGCCATCTCCGATCTTACCGGATTGCATTGAGAATAAATTGGCGTAAGGCACTTAGAGCAAAAAAAACATACCCTATAATTCGGATTCTAAAAAGCCTTGGGCGAATCGTTGTAATACCCCCCCCGCAGAATGAATATGAACTTCTTCCGCTGTATCCAGACGACATTTAACAGGCACTTCAACCCGCTCACCATTTTTGCGATGGATAATCAGTGAAAGCGCCACACCTGGAGCAATACCACCATGAATATCGAAAGTTTCCGTGCCATCAATATCGTAAGTCTTTCGATTCTCACCATTAGTAAACTCAATTGGCAGCACACCCATACCAATTAGGTTGGTACGGTGAATACGCTCAAAACCTTCAGCAACAATCACTTCCGCACCCGCCAGGCGAACGCCTTTTGCTGCCCAGTCACGAGAAGAGCCTTGTCCGTAATCGGCACCGGCAACAATGATCAACGGTTGTGAACGGCTCATATAAGTTTCAATCGCCTCCCACATACGGACTACTTTGCCTTCCGGCTCTACACGCGCCAGCGAACCTTGCCTCACTGCCCCTTTTTCATCACGCACCATTTCATTGAATAGCTTTGGATTAGCCAAAGTCGCGCGTTGGGCCGTTAAGTGGTCACCACGATGTGTGGCGTAAGAGTTAAAATCCTCTTCCGATAATCCCATTTTTGTTAAATACTCACCTGCGGCACTGCTCGCTAGAATCGCATTCGATGGTGATAAATGATCAGTCGTTATGTTATCACCTAACACAGCTAACGGACGCATCCCTTTCATGCTGCGTTCTCCGGCAAGAGCCCCTTCCCAATAAGGTGGACGACGAATATAAGTTGACTGTGAACGCCAATCGTAAAGCGGATTGATGTGTTCCTCATTTTCCACGGAGAGATCGAACATGGGATCATAAACTCTGCGGAATTGTTCCGGTTTAATCCGTTCAGCAATTAAAGCATCGATTTCTTCGTCACCAGGCCAAATATCTTTAAGTGTTACCGGGTTACCGCCGTCATCCGTTCCGAGTGTATCTTTCTCAATATCAGAGCGGATGCTCCCTGCAATGGCATAGGCAACTACTAACGGAGGAGAAGCTAAAAAAGCTTGTTTCGCATACGGATGAATCCGTCCATCAAAGTTTCGATTACCGGATAGTATCGCGGACGTATAAAGATCACGATCAATGATTTCTTGTTGGATTTCAGGGTCCAATGCTCCACTCATTCCGTTACAACTGGTACAAGCGAAACCCACAATACCAAAACCAAGCTGTTCCAGTTCAGGAAGCAAGTTAGATTCTTCCAGGTACAACTGAACCGCTTTCGATCCCGGCGCTAATGATGTCTTCACCCAAGGCCGCCGGGTCAAACCTTTTGTATTGGCATTTCGTGCCAGTAAACCTGCCGCTATGACATTGCGTGGATTACTCGTATTCGTACAGCTGGTGATTGCCGCGATAATACATGCACCATCCGGCATATGGCCTTTCCAATTATCGTCGTTTGGCATTTCAAATGATCCGACAATACCTTGCTCCGCAAGTTCGGAGGTCGCGACACGTCGATGTGGACTGGAAGGGCCGGCAATATTTCGACCGATCTTCGACAAGTCAAAAGTTAATACTCGTTCGTATTCCACATCGGTTAAATCGTCAGACCAAAGTCCAGTTGTTTTGGCGTAGCTTTTGACTAACTTGATCTGATCGTCATCACGTCCGGTAAGTTTCAGATAATCAATTGTTTTCTGATCAATGGAGAACAAGGCAGCAGTCGCGCCAAATTCTGGTGTCATATTGGAAATGGTCGCGCGATCACCCAAAGTCAAATCACGAGTTCCCTCACCGTAAAACTCAAGGTAGGCACCAACCACACGTTCTTGACGTAAATACTCGGTAAGAGCTAAGACGATATCGGTAGCCATTATGCCTGGTTGACATCTTCCCGTTAACTCAATCCCCACTATATCGGGGAGGCGCATGTAAGACGCGCGGCCCAACATCACACTTTCGGCTTCAAGTCCCCCCACCCCCACCGCGATAACGCCAAGTGCGTTCACATGAGGCGTGTGACTGTCAGTACCTACTAAAGTATCCGGAAAGACTACCCCATCCCGCACCTGAACAACCGGTGACATTTTCTCCAAATTTATTTGATGCGTAATACCGTTACCGGGTTGAATCACATCAACATTTTTAAATGCCTTTTTCGTCCAGTTAATAAAGTGGAAACGATCGACATTTCGACGGTCTTCAATGGCTCGATTTTTTTCGAAGGCATCTTTTTCGAAACCCGCATGTTCTACCGCTAAAGAATGATCCACAATCAATTGAGTCGATACCACCGGATTTATTTTGGAAGGATCACCACCTTTTTCAGCAATGGTATCGCGTAAGCCGGCCAGATCAACTAAGGCTGTCTGACCGAGTATATCGTGACAAACAACACGCGCCGGGAACCAGGGGAAGTCCAATTCACGCTTACGCTCAATAATTTGTTTGAGTAGGCGATCTAGATTTTTCGCTTCACTCCGACGTACTAAATTTTCGGCCAGAACGCGTGAAGTGTATGGCAGTTTTTCATATGCCCCGGGTTCAATAGCCTCTACGGCATCACGCGCGTCGAAATAAATGAGTTGAGAAGCTGTTAAGTTTTTTCTGTATTTTTTATTCATTCGCAGAGTTATGCCTTACAGTTTCCGATTTACAACTCAAAATTGAAAATCGCCTCATCAAAGGTATTGTAGTTTTCGTACCGCAGTAAATCGTACAACTCATGTCGGTGTTGCATCTGATCCAATATGTTATTTTGGTCACCGTCTCTGAGAATGGCATCCAAGCCTCGTTCGACCCCGCCCATGGCCAGGCGCAGTGTGGTAACCGGATAAATAACCATATTAATTCCCAAGTCTTGCAGTTCTTGCCGATTTAGTAAGCGGCTTTTACCAAATTCTGTCATATTGGCCAGTAATGGGATGGGAATTTCTGCTCGTACTTTTTCAAACTCTTTTTCATTCTTTAAGGCCTCCGGAAAAATCATGTCCGCACCAGCATCCATATAAACCTTCATGCGATCAATTGCCTGATCTAGTCCTTCCACAGTTCGAGCATCGGATCTGACAATGAGGCAAAAATTATCATCTAACCTGGCATCAGCCGCGGCTCGTATTTTTCTGATCATCTCTTTGGTTTCCACAAGCTCTTTTCCATCGAGATGACCACACCGTTTTGGCATTTTTTGATCCTCAATGTGGCAACCTGCAAGTCCGGCTTCTTCCATAAGACGAACAGTTCTCGCGACACTTACGGGTTCGCCGAATCCGGTATCGATATCGATGATAGCCGGTAAATCAGTTGTTCGTGATATTTGCCGTCCGCATTCCACAAACTCAGTCAGACTTGCCAAACCAATATCAGGTAAACATAGATCGGCAGAAATTACAGCACCTGAAATATAAATTCCATCAAAGCCCTTACGTTCTATTAATTGAGAGCAAAGCGGATTGAAAGCGCCGGGAAACTGGTGAAGTTGGCCATCACCAAGCTGTTGTCTCAGATCGAGACGTTTTTCCGCGACCAGTTTTTTGGTAAACAACACTAGAATAATCCCCCAGTTAGATTTTCGATTAAACAGGCATTATCAACAACCGGATACAGAGTTTTGATTCAGCCAGTACCGAGTTACGAGCATCATTGAACCAACTCTAAAACACAACGCGTTCTTGACATTCAAAGACTCTTACCCCGAAAATATGCTTGGTCGCAAAGCTGTTGTCCTCTACTGTTACGCTCCCGTCTTCCAACGCCATGGAAGTATGATTATGAATCAGTGGATAGCCACTTTGGACACATTAGCATTGATTTCAACCGGGTCTGTGGTCACTGAAACCAATTATTAGACCTGTTGATCGGATTTGTTTGTTTAATAGTAACTGTTCAGCTAATTTCTCTCTGGTGGCTCCATAGTCTCGAAGAGCTATGGAGTCTGTATGATTTTACATTAAGACTCCGCAAGGCTACGCCATTACAGAGTCACCGTGGGCTTTAAAAGCGGATTTTTTTGCTCTGTATGTGCTTAGAATCT
>CAZJUM010000127.1:0-7489 GCA_964549175.1 uncultured Pseudomonadota bacterium
CCTGACCGCCGCTGAAAAATAAAAATAGATTCTAAGCACATACAGAACAAAAAAAATCCGCTTTTAAAGCCCACGGTGGCTCCATAATGGCTTAGCCTTGCGGAGTCTTAAGGTAAAATCATACAGACTCCATAGCTCTTCGAGACTATGGAGCCACCAGAGGGATGACAGGCATTACTGGCAAATTAGAGTATTAGTAGTACATAATCAGGTAGAAAAAATGAGCATTAGATTACAAAAAGCCATTGCCAGTGCCGGTATCGCATCTCGTCGAAAAGCGGAACAAATGATTTTGGGCGGCTTGGTCGTCGTAAATGGTGAAACAATAACAAAACTGGGCACTCATATCGATCCGAAAAAGGACACGATCAAAGTGGAAGGGAAACGAATCCGCTTACAGGAAGTGATTCCCATCCTCTATGTTTTATATAAACCCAAGAATTGTGTCACCACTTTGGATGATCCCCAGGGACGCGATACCATTGTGAGGTATTTTCCTAAACGAAAACATCGTCTGTTTCCGGTGGGAAGACTGGATTATGATTCCGAAGGGTTGGTATTACTCACCAACGATGGTGATTTGGCACACCGAATCACCCATCCCAGCAAACATATTTGGAAACAATACTTCGTAAAGCTCAAAGGTAGGATTGGTCCTTGTGAAATTTCTAAATTGATTAATGGCCCGGTAATCAATGGCAAAAAACGTCAAGCGGTTAAAATTAAGTTTCTTCATTATATCAATGACAAAAGCTGGCTGGCCGTTTCTTTGCAGGAAGGTTTAAGGCATCATATCAAAAAGATGTTTAAATCCATCGGGTATCCGGTACAGAAGATAAAACGATATAAAATCAGCAATATTGAATTGCGGGAAATGAAACCCGGTGACGTGAGGCGTGTGACTCCAGAAGAATATGAAGCCTTGCTTACCCTGATTGGATCAAAATAGAATTCACTTATTGCTGAATATTCCACTCAACGCCCTATAATAAGCGAGCAGTCAGTTCTCAGACTCAATAAGTATTATTACCCCTTAATGGCACTGATTATGTAAGTGATTGAAATAATAACGACTCAAAATAGAACCAAAAATTATCAATAATCTAACAATATCAGTTATATAATCGTTTAGGTGCCATTATAGGATTAAGGTTCTCAGAAACATCAGCCTGAGCGAAGACAAAAAAAGCCATATGGCTGCTTTCACCGGATGAAGTTGATGGCTGAACGCCGCTTGCTGAGTATTTTAAATTTCCTGATTATGTACTATTAACACTCTAATTTGCCAATAATGCCTGTCATCCCCGCGAATGCCTGTCATCCCCGTGAATGCGGGCATCCGAAAAACCATTTGGTTTCTTAGGCTTTTATTGTTAGATTCCCACTTTCGTAGGAATGACTCTTCCTCAACCTTAATCATTGCATCAGCGGACATTAGATTCCCACTTTCGCGGGAATGACAGGGTGTGATCAAAGAAATGAGCTTGCGAATTGTACATAATCATATTAAATTTTTCCGTGATGTTTCCCAGTGAATCCATCTTTAAGCTGATTGAATAACAGGCAAATGTCATTTGAAGTTCCCCAAGGAAAAGAAAGGTCAGAGTATGTGAGACGTAGATTTACCCTGACTGCGAAAAAATACGACCTATTTAATGACATAATTACCCTGGGATTGCATCGATCTTGGAAAAATTTTTTGGTTGAGAAAGCTCATTTGAAAGGAGGTCGGCAAGCACTGGATATCTGCTGTGGTACGGGTGATATTAGTCAACGCCTTAGTAAAATTTTAGGAGAGCAGGGCTTGACCGTTGGTTTGGATTTTTCAGAGGGAATGCTGGAAATTGCCCAAAGCCGAAATCAAGGGTCTGATATAAAGTTTATAAAGGGTGATGCCTTGACGCTTCCTTTCCGTAGTAATTCCTTTGACGCGGTAACTGTGGGATATGGTTTGAGGAATTTGTCGGATATTAATGCTGGTTTGAGAGAAGTCATCAGGGTTCTCAAGCCGGGGGGGCTTTTTTTATGTTTGGATATGGGCAAAATCAGAATTCCGATTATTAAACAGCTTTTTCATTTATACTTCTTTCACATTGTACCGATCATTGGAAAAATGATTTATCCGGGTGAGGACCTGTTTGATTATCTCCCGAAATCATCAGTGGACTATCCCTCTCAGGAAAAACTGGCGGGAAAGTTACAGGATATTGGATTTGAGGAAGTGAAATTCTTCTTACTCTTTTTGGGTGGGAATGTGATCCACTATGCTGAAAAACCACATTATGGTTGATCTCTCAGCATCAAGAGACTTTTAGAGCCTTGTTCCTCTTGAACTTCGTCTGGTTTGACTTTTTCTTCACGGTTTTGTTGCTATTGAAATTCCTCATTTTTTCTTCGTGTTCCGCCATCTTTTCCCATCGTTGAACCGCTTTTTGTAGCTCATTATGTTTTCTCAACCCGTTGCATAATTCGGGCGGTGGCATAAATATTTCTGGTCAACCTTCATGTGAAGAACTTTTTCGAATACTGTGATAGCTTGTCAACAGGTCTTTTTGGCAACAATGCCTTACCATTCGAAATCAATTTTGAGCAGGGAGCGAAAAGATTCAACGGCTTCATCCTATAATTATAGTAACTGTTCAGCTAATTTCTCTCTGGTGGCTCCATAGTCTCGAAGAGCTATGGAGCCTGTATGATTCTACATTAAGACTCCACAAGGCTACGCCATTATGGAGCCACCGTGGGGGTCTTTTTGGCAACAACGCCTTACCATTCGAAATCAATTTTGAGCAGGGAGCGAAAAGATTCAACGGCTTCATCCTATAGTTACATTGTTAGTATTTTGATATGAAATAGCTTTTAATAGTCTACACTTAGTTCCTGTTGAGAAAATTGAATCGATTCGGGCCTTTTTAGTTTCGCCGGACCACAATTCCCAGGCTATTAATTTTTCGATGCAAATTGCTTCGTTCGACTTGGATCATCTCTGAGGTTTTGGAAACATTCCAATTATTTTTCTCTAACATGGATTGAATAAACTGTTTTTCAAATTGACTGGTTGCCTCTTTAAATGTGCCTGAATACTCTGCGACCTGCAATAAATCAGTGCTTGGAATTCTTACAACCGGGGGAATATGGCGTACCTCAATTTTTGGTTCGTTGATCATTATAACGATGCGTTCAACAATATTTTTTAGTTCGCGAATGTTACCGGGCCAATGATACACGTTCATGCACTCTTGAGCGTCTGGGGTTAATCTTTTAACGAGTCCTCGTCCCCGATCTCCAAAAAATCTTAAAAAGTAATTGATCAGCAGCGGAATATCTCCCTTTCTTTCTCGTAGCGGCGGGATCTCGATTGGAATTACATTGAGTCGGTAATATAAATCTTCTCTAAAGTTACCTGTGTTGATTTCCTCCTCCAAGTTTTTATTGGATGCCGTAATGATACGCACATCGACCTTAAACATCTGAGTGCCGCCAACTCGCTCGAATCTTTGCTCTTGAAGTACTCTTAAAATTTTGGCCTGAGTTTTGAGGCTCATGTCTCCAATCTCATCCAGGAACAATGTTCCCCCATTGGCTTGGTCAAATTTACCGATTTTCTGAGTGGAGGCCCCGGTAAAAGATCCTTTTTCATGACCGAATAATTCGCTTTCAATTAGCTCTTCCGGTATGGCGGCACAATTGAGTTCGATAAACGGGCCATCTTTTCTTAGACTCTGATTGTGAATCCTTCTGGCGATCAGCTCCTTTCCCGTACCATTTTCACCTTTGATTAATACCCACCCATCCGATGGGGCAGCCATATCAACTTGTTCAAGTACGGCTTGGATTTCTTTGGATTTACCGATAATTTCTGTATTTTGTTGGGGAACTTTGCGCTTAAGCTCTTCATTTTCCTTTTCCAGAGCAGCTTCTTTGAGCGCATGTTTGAGAGTGATAAGCACCTTATCTAATGACAATGGCTTTTCAATAAAGTCGTAAGCGCCTTTTTTTGTAGCACGAACCGCTGTTTCGATTGTTCCGTGACCCGACATAATAATGACGGGTAGCTTGGGAAAGTTTATTTGCAGCCAATCCAATAATTGCAATCCGTTCATGTTCGGCATCCAAATATCCACCATAACAACTTGAATTGTTGAGTTTTCTGCCTTACGCATGAACCGCATCGCCCTTTCTCCGGATTCTGCGGTGACAACATTGAATCCTTCATCTTCAAGAGTCCCTTTCAATGAAGATAAGATTGATGTTTCGTCATCAACAATAAGTATTTTTTTTTTCGCCATGTAATGGTTACCGGTTTAAAATTTGGATTTGCCCATCATTTGAGAATAGCTCGGTTTTTATTTCATCGATTAACCATCGTAATTACAAGTTTATCAACAGTTTTTCAAGCAGGTAATTCAATCGTAAATTTCGCTCCGAACTCTTTACCATTCTCAACTCTGATGAATCCATTGTGGTCCGCGATAATTTGCTGAACAATGGCCAATCCCAAACCGGTTCCTTGTTTTTTGGTGGTCACGTACGGATCAAATACGCGATGGATCATATCTTCTGAGATACCAGAGCCGGTGTCCGCAACCGAAATAGTGACCATTTTGAGGTCTTCGGAATATTGACTCGAAATATTGATATCGCCACCCTCTTCCATCGCCGCCACGGCATTATCAATTAAATTGGTAAATACGCGCTTCATTTGCTCACTGTCTAGCAGCACTCGGGGGACATGCGGATCTGTGATAAGTTTGAGTTTAATCGCGGAGGGAAGTCCGGGTTTAAACAGATTGCAAACATCTTCGAGAATTTGATTGATACTCATGGGCGAGGAGTTTATTTCCGGTAAGCGGGCAAATTTGGAAAACTCATTAACCATGTTTTTTAATCCGTACACCTCATTTATTATTGTTGAGGTACAATTATCCAGCAACTTACCATTTTCGATACGTGCCAGATAATTACGCCGGATTCGCTGTGCGGAGAGCTGGATTGGTGTCAGAGGATTCTTGATTTCGTGGGCAATGCGTCGAGCCACTTCTCGCCATGCTCGAGCCCGGGTAGAACGGTCCAATTCGGTCAAATCATTAACAACCAGCAATTTCCCTAATTGCTCGCCTTTGATATTTTTGAGTTGAAACAGTTCCATCGAGACATGAATGGTTTTTTTACCCAGTTTAACATGCACATCTTTGGACACGAAAGTGATGTGCGGATCTGATAGTTTATTGCTTAAATCATCAAAAAGCGCGACCTGCTCTTTATTAAAAACACTGCGATAGTGTTTGGTAACGGTCTTAGGGAGTTTGATTTTAAATAATTTAATCATATAAGGATTGATTCCTTTAACAAATCCTGAATTATCCACCAAAAAGATGCCACTTTGAATATTCTGCAGTACCAATTCCACAAATATGTTTCTTTCTTCCAGTATTTTGTTGGCGTTTAATACCGATTCTTGACTCTGAGCCAGTTTTTTTCGATTTTGCTGTAACTCCTTGGTCATGGCATTAAATGAGTCCAGCAGCATATGAATTTCATCATCGACTTGTAGATCGATTTGAAAATCCAAATCCCCTTTTGAGATTCTTCGGGTTCCATCCACTAAAGTTTCAATGGGTTCGACAATCGAGCGCGCCAGATAATACCCGAACCAAGTTCCCCCAAAAATGATGAGTAGGGTAAATAACATCAAATACGCGGTGTAGTTTGCGCGAATTGGACGCTCCAAAGACAGAAAATTGCGATGATCTTTCAGGTTCTTCAAAACGGTTGTCAAATCCTTATAATCGGAACCCGTTAAAATCTTGGTCGCTTCCAAAAAATATTGTTCCCCTGATAGTGTTAAAGGAACCAGTGCTCTTGTGATTTGCCCTGTTTTCTCACGGGTATTAAGTGTGATTGGGGATATCACCTGAATGTTCTTCATCACTTCCGCATCCAGTGGTTTCCAGATTGCTTTTAAGGCATCATCCGCGAACCAAACTTTAACCGGTATCAGTTCTTTATTATAAAAAATAATACCGCTTAACCCAAATTGCTCAAGCGATCTATTCACCCAATGTCGCTGGATCTGAAACTCCTTTTCTTGTGATTCGGATTGCGTTAACACCTTTAAACCCGATTTAAGCATTTGCTCAGCGGGATCGACGACAGGCGGGGATTGGCTGATATTTGTGATATAATCCCTAGCCAACATTTTGCCAAAATGCTTCAGCTCTTCGTTACTGGTTCGATCATAGTTTTTGATGACGGTGGCGGAGTTTTTCAGAACCACTGAAAATTGACCCTCGAACCAAAAATCCAGAGTATTGGTAAGAAAACCGTTGGTAATAAAAAACAGCAAAAGCATCGGGAGCGATGAAATGAGGATGAAAGCCAGGGTGAGTTTAAACTTAAGCCGAAATCCGAGTTTACGTTTTTTGCGCTCATAAATGAGTTTGACCAGATTACGGATAATAAGCAGTACGAATGTGATCAGCAGGATTAGGTTAATGTTGATCAGAAAAAAAACATATAAATTGGAGTCAATGCTGCTCCAGGTTCTAGAGCCTTGATGATAAAGGTTAAACGCGATACTGCCGGTGATCAGAATCAGAAAAAATATAATAAGACCGATTCGATTTCGGATATTCCGTTTATGTTCCGCTGTCGTAATTAGTTTTTCCTTTTTTTTTCTTATTTTCATTGTGAGAATTCAGTAGATTGCGCTTGGATTGAGCTTAAAACCCGAATAATCTTCCAACAGCATCAAGCTAGCGTATGTCCGCCGCTATGACCAGCAACAGAATCGGAAATGTTGGTTAGCACAGCAAAAGCTTTTTGCGGCGGATACAGGAAGAAAAAGCTCTCACCCGGAAATCCTTCGCTGAGCCGGAACTACTGCAATACATTGATTGAGCTTATTGGCTAAAAAAAAATCCATCCGCTTCGAATATGTCGCTCCCAAGAAAGGGTTTTGATTTGAGTCAATACATAGTATTTGGCAAATTCCGGAATTGATACAATTGGATAATACAAAATCGATGTCTGGTGCAACACACACTCAAACAATTTGATGCATATATCCAAGCTGACAATCTTTTAAAAAGGTATACCTGATTATCTACTATTAACACCCTAAATTTGCCAATAATGCCTTTCATCCCTGCGGATACGGGAATCCGGAAAACCATTTGGTTTCTTAGACTTTTATTGTTAGATTCCCACTTTCGCGGGAATGACAGGGGTGATCAAAGAAAAGGGCTACGAATTGTACATAATCAGTAAGGTATATCGGATAAATTAGAAAAACTTAAAGTCATTTCGCTGAAAATCTTACCGACCATCTCTGGTGGCTCCATAGTCTCGAAGAGCTATGGAGCCTGTATGATTTTACCTTAAGACTCCGCAAGGCTACGCCATTATGGAGCCACCGGGGGCTTTAAAAGCGGATTTTTTTGTTCTGTATGTGCTTAAAATCTATTTTTATTTTTCAGCGGCGGTCAGT
>CAZJUM010000128.1:0-7489 GCA_964549175.1 uncultured Pseudomonadota bacterium
TTTTTCTGAGATAAGGCGGTAATATACTTGAAGAAAACTGTAGTTTCTCTGGGGTACCTTCTCCTCCTCGGTCTCTTAACCGTGGTGCTTTTATTGATACCTTTCCAACACCGGTTACAATTTCACGTTCAGCTAAATAGCCGTTACGAACAATCCTTTGTTTATTCCCCCTGATGCGTAACTCCCGATACTTATCAATAAAGGTTTTTATTTCAAGAGCTTCTTTCAGTATCCTTTGAGCCCCTTTTCTGATAATTTCACTCAGTACATCTGATCCGGTTTCTTCTGGTCGATTTAAGTTGATTACCTTATCCTTCTCCATGGTGGTGTCCCTTTTGTTTGTTTATTAATTTTCCGGTTAATTCAATAAACAAAGGGTTACGCCACTTCACCCTTAAACACAAGATTCGACTATAACTCAAAAAAGCATTGACGTTCAAAGGATATAAAGCATTTATCATGGACACGCCGGATACGTCTGATCCGGAAACCTGGTCAACAGTCCAGGCAGGCTATTTTGATACATTGTTGGAGGCCGCAAAAGCAGCCAGGACTTTTTATAATGAGGAAAAAATTCCGACTCAAGCAAGGCATATCTACGATCCTTATAAAAATTAGTAGAGTGTCTTTGAAAAACTGATTTTATTTGGTTCATTTCTCAAAATTTGATTTATGAATCGATCGATGACGCAAAACTTGTTTTTTCCTATTTTGTTTGTATTGTCTCTCGATTCGTGTTGACAAGGCATAGGTAATGGTAGAAAGTTTCAATGTTTATTTCTCGAGATTTATGGTCGATTTTTAATGAGTGGGAATTAATAATCAGTTTTTTTCATAATAGTTTTAATTAAGTCTCCGAAATGCTGGTTTTGCCGCTGGTAGATGATACGGCCAATTAACGTACAATAGTGTTTGAAAAGGAGCAGCAATTCTCAAATGAGCAACGAAGAAATGCAGGAAGCGTCACATAAAGACGGCAGAGTGATTGTTGGATTAGACATTGGGACAACCAAAATATGCGTGATTGCTGCCGAGGCTTCCCGGGATGGTGATTTTCGAGTCATTGGATTTGGAGAGTCCCGTTCTGTCGGGTTAAAACGAGGAGTGGTGACCGATATTCAATCAGCCGTAAAATCCATAAAAGAAGCAATTGAGGAATGTCAATTAAGAAGCGGGATTGAGATCAATGATGTCTATGCCGGGATTGCCGGACGCCATATTCTAGGATTAAATAACAACGGAGTGGTTGCGGTTACGGGAGAAACGATAACGGAATCTGATATCCGGCGTGTTATAGAATCCGCTAAAGCGACAAACGAGCCGGATAAAGAAATCCTTCATACCTTAACTCAAGAATACATCGTTGACGGGCAAGACGGTGTCAATAATCCCATAGGAATGGCCGGGAGACGCCTGGAAGCCAGAGTACACATAATTATGGGATCAATAACATCGGCTGCGAATATCGTCCAATGCTGCCGTAACGCGGAGTTAAACGTCCGGGACATTGTACTGGAGCCCTTCGCCAGCAGCATTGCCGTTCTTGAGGAAGAAGAAAAAGAGTTGGGTGTTGTGCTTCTTGATATTGGCGGTGGGACATCAGATATGGTGATCTATAAAAATGGATCAGTTGTCCACACCAGTGTTCTCGCATTGGGCGGAAATCAAATGACCAATGATATTGCCATTGGGTTAAATACGACCAAAGCTGAAGCGTTAAGGATCAAGCATGAGCAAGGCACTGCTTTGGTCTCGAAGGTACAAAAAGGAGAGATCTTAACATTAAAAGGCATTGCCGGAAGAGACGTTCGACTGATAAACAAACGAATCTTGGCTGAAGTTATTGAAGCTCGTTTTCGTGAGATATTTCAAATGATTCAGATTAAATTGGATAATTCTGGGTTTAGGCTGAGTTGTGGGGCTGGTGTGGTTTTAACAGGTGGTTCAAGTTTGCTGAAGGATATTGACAAACTGGCTGAAGAAGTAATGGGAATGCCTGTACGAATCGGTTCCCCATCAAAAATAAAAGGACTCAGTGACTTAGTGGAATCACCCAAATACTCCACAGCGATAGGCTTGATTCGTTATGGAATCGATATGGACTTAGAGAGAACTTTTTTAAAAGACAATACCGATAATATTCTCACCAGTGTTGCTCAGAGTTTTAAGAAGCTTGTTAAGATCTTTTTTGGAAGTTTTCAATAAGATGGTCTCTTTTACTTCAATCAATAACCACTAATTTCCCTAAGGTACACAAATGCCAATTGATGTAAATAGTATTCAATCGCAATCTCTTAATGCCGGATTGCCCACCATCAAAGTCATTGGTGTAGGCGGCGGCGGCGGCAACGTTATCAATCGAATGATTAATGACGGTGTAACAGGTGTTCAATATATTGCGGCGAACACCGATGTTATGGTATTGAATTCTTCAAAAGCTGAAATAACAATCCCACTGGGTTCGAAAAGTACAAAAGGACTTGGTGCGGGAATGAAACCAGAAATTGGAAGGTTGGCTGCCGAAGAAGACGCGAATACCATCAAGAGTATTCTGGAAAATACCGACTTGATTTTCATCGCTGCCGGTATGGGTGGTGGAACCGGAACAGGGGCTGCTCCCGTGATTGCTGAAATAGCAAAAGAAATGAAGGTGCTCACCGTAGGTGTTGTAACCACTCCATTTTGTTTTGAGGGATATAAACGGATGAAAATTGCCGATGATGGAATTGAAGAGTTAAAGAAGCATGTTGATACTTTAATGGTAATTCCCAATGATAAGCTTTTAGAAATTGCTTCTTCAAAAACGACTATGAGTGAAGCTTTTTCCACTGCTGATGATGTCCTGAAACAAGCGATAGGCGGAATCACCGGCCTGATTAATCTTAAAGGGGATATCAACTTAGATTTCGCGGATCTAAAAACCGTAATGAGAAATAAAGGGCGCGCCATTATGGGAACCGGCGTTGCCAAAGGTGAAAACAGAGGTCTGGAAGCAGCGAAGAAGGCCATATCTAGTCCGTTGCTGAGCGATAAACCGATTAGCGGTGCGCGGGGTGTTATTATCAACGTTGTTGCTGATGATAATTTCTCGTTGCTGGATGCCAAATCAGCTGGCGAATATATTGAAAATTCCGCAGATCAGGATGCCGATGTATTATTCGGATTGGTAACGGATGAAAACAAAGAAGACGAAGTGATCATTACTGTAATCGCGACAGGTTTTGATCATCCTTTGGAAGAGCAAGATATTCCCCCCAATACGCGACCTTTACGGATTGTTGATAGTCTGAAACGTCAAAATACGGGAAAAATGAGAAATACCAAGGCCGCAAAATTACAAAAGGCTGGGAATATTAATGAAATCAATGGAGAGTCACAAACACCCGGAGACGGTGCGACGGAGCTCAAACCAGAAGAGATTGGGCTCCAAGCTGTGGAGGATAAACTACATTATCCGAGTCAGTCACATTCGCGACAGGATAATAACGGAGAATCTGATATGGACCTTCAAAATTTGGACTTCCCCGCTTTTATGCGAAATAAGAATTTGAAGCGAAAATAATTATCACAAGTACGCTTAAACTAACCATGTTCAATGAAAAGAAGATTTTTACCCTACCTTGTTTTCGGCATGGCAACAGGGATTATTGCCTGGGCGTGTCAGGAGTTTTTATACATATTAATTGAAGATGGTTTTATACCACAAAGTTTCCAATCAGCATTTGCGGGAACATTATTAGGTGGTATTACCGGCGCTACCTTGGGTCGTTTGGAAGGCTTTTTGGTATATAATAATCCGATGGCAAAACGTGGGTCACTGATTGGAGTTCTATTTGGTGCATTTAGTGGCCTAATTAGTTTTTACATCATTGATCATATTCAACAGCATTTACCAGAAACAATTTCAGGCAACCCCTACTATTTAGAATTTTTATTTGCCTCCCGCTGGTTTATTATTGCCGTGTTCATTGGGATGTCCATCGGTATCAGAGACAGAAATAATTTACGCATCGTACGGGGCATATTGAGTGGTGTAATGGGGGGATTAGTTTCCAGTGCCCTATCCATTGTGGCTTTTATCCATATTCCTAATCCATTCTGGGCACGCGGAATCTGCATCACATCATTTACGACTTTTTTAGCAATATCGCTGGTCATTACCTCACAGCTAAAACGCCAGGAATGGATTAAATCATTAAATGGTAAGTTTGAGGGGATTGATTTTGAACTTGACCAAGAGATTCACTTTATGGGATCGCAAATTGATGATGATATTAATTTGACGAGTTATCAAAATGTGAATCGAACACATGCTAAATTGCTAAAATACTATACCGGATACTCACTGGTTGATAATGATCCGTTTGGACGAACCTTTGTCAATTTTCGAAGTATCAATGAGCAGCCATTAAAAAATGGCGATATTATCAAAATCGGAGACGCGGTGTTTCAATATTGCCGAAAAGCTGGCTAACATTTCCCGCTGATTTGCGCAAATATCCCTCGTTGAAACCATATCATATTATTGTCTAAATCCATTCCGGAAGTAATATATTAACTTGTTTCCGAACTGAGAACTCCTTTAATGCACGTGATCAATTAATGACTTTTATTATCCGAACACTTATTTTGCAAATAGGGCTGTGTTGTTTCTTTTTTGCGACCGGATTTTCGGATGCCTATTTTCAAAAAGCCAATGATGACAATACTGTAATATTTATTGTCCCCCTCTTTATTGGCGGGGTATTCTTGTTTGTTTTCTCAAAAATGTGGTTTATGGCCAAAAGAAAGAGAAAAATGGGATTTTTGTCAATCACCCCCCACCGCCCTCAGCGATTTTTTTTACTAGACCAGGATACCAAAAATATGGAACCCGTGGTTGAAAAGTTGGCTGATGAACAAACCAATATTTACAGCAATCTTAGTAAGTTAACTCTGTCTGTAAAACAGAATGGTGTTCTTTTAGAGGATAAAAATTATAAGATATCAGTTCTGATTAATCGTCGTCGATCAAGACGTTGTTTTCTAAATGATGGTGCCATTATTGATATGGGCGAATTAACCCTGGTCTTTAAATCCCCTCATAAAAAAAATGCCAAACAAGAACAACGTGGAAAAAGTGTTTTCGGGCATTTGATACCAAGAGCAAGACGTGCGAATGCCAAACTACTAAAAGATGTACCGACGTTAATACCTATTGATACTCGAAAAAAAACATTTTATCTGACAAAAAATATTACATTTATCGGACGTTCAGAAATGAATGATTTGATCCCTAAATCGAAATCTGTTTCTTTGATGCATTCTAAAATTGAAAAAGTCGGAGGACGTTTTAAATTGACCGATTTGAATAGTGCGAACGGCACCTATATTAACGGAAGAAGGATCGATAGCAAGTATCTCAGGGAGAAGGATGAAATATCATTTGAATCAATCAAATATGTCTTTTCTTTAACAGGCAAGGTGCGCTAAGTAAAAAAGATAATAATTGGGTAACTTATAATATTCGCGATAATCAAATTACCGTGAATGCTCCAAATTCTCCTTCTTCAGGAGTGTTTATTAGTCACGGCATTTTTACTATAGCTTGTCCTGTAATGCTTGATACCAATTACTCACGCTTGTCACATTATACAAAGAACCTGAAAATTGGTTATCAGCATTTCCGGGGTGTGCCACAGGTTAAGACTGTTTTCCCCGCCCTCACCAATGTTTAAAAGAGTTGATCTTTACTATGAATGAAAATAATGCGGAAACTACCGATGCTCGATCGGCGACCGATTTAAAAAGCATTGGAAAAGTTTTAAAAACAAAGCGAGAAGAGTTATCATACACATTGGAGCGTGTATCTGAAATAACGCGCATTAGTTTAACCAGTTTACGAAATATCGAAGAGGGAGAACTAGACAAATTATACGGCTTGGTATTTGTTAGGGGCTTTGTTCGAAACTATGCAAAACTACTGGGACTGGGAAGTGATTGGATGATTGAGGCTTTGGATCAAGCATATAAGCCCAATAAATCGCAGGTGCCGACAAATAAAAATGAATTCAATGAGATAGCAAAAACCTACAACCTTTTTATATTCTCCGGATTAATAGCTTTGATATTAGCCATTGCTGGTTTTTTATATTGGAATTCCAATTATAATAATCAATTGTCTTCAAATATTGAAACTATAGACCCCGTGCAAGAAGCGATTACAGAAAATACAAATCCGGGAATCGCAAATGATGTTGTTGTACAAACATTGACGCAACTTGATGAAGCAGTGGAGCAGCCTGAAGAAAAGGAATCTGTTGAGGCGGTTATAAGCCGTGTGATATACCCACTAAACTTGGTTTTAGTGGGGAATAGCAGCGAATGGATCAGATTGTCGGTTGACAAAAAAAATCCAATAGAACTCCTTCTCACCAAAGGTGAAAAGTTTGAGTGGCCGGCGAATGAAGAGTATGAATTGATCATGACAACAGGTAATAGCGCCACCATTCACTTGAATGGAGAAGAGATCGAAGTGAACGAATCGCAAAAAAATAAGCTATTTCGGATGAAATTCAATAAGTTTTCATTGACTCAGATAAATAACTAAGGAGTACTTTAATAACAATCCGACATTCTATACCAATACTATGAAAGCATTAGTACTAGCAGCCGCAAAAAGTAAAAAATTAGCACCTTTTTTTGAAACAAGACCCAAATCAATGATTCCGATTGCGGGACAATACATCTTGGAGACTATCCTACGACAAATAAGGCAAGCGGGTATTTCGGAAGTCTGGATTGTTGTTAATCACCACAAAGAAATAATTCAAGATGCGTTTCATTATGGCAAAAGACTGAATTTGAGAATTGATTATCTTGTCCAGGATGAAGAAAAAGGAATTGGGCATGCCGTTTCATTGGCAGAAGACGTGATGGGCAATGATGAACACTTCTTATTGGTTTATGGCGATGCATTGATGTCAGGGAATCAATTGACTCATTTATTAGATCGACTTTCTCGCTTGAAACCGCAAAGTTTGGCCACTATCTGTCATCCGGCTTCAGAAGGTAAATATGGAAATATATACCTGAGTCATGATATGAAGATTTCCAAGTTCAAGGAAAAACCACAAGGAACCAGAATTTCCAACTATATTTTTGGTGGAAGTTTTGTTCTGCCTCAAAACTGTTTCCAATACCTTAAAAACAATAATCTTAACATGGTAAAGTATTATCAGGATTTGATTGAATCCGATCAAATGCTGGCGGCTCTTTGGGAAGATAATTGGATTGACATTAGCTATCCGTGGCATATTTTAGCTGCTAACAAGATGATGATGCGTCCATGGAGATCCATGCGGGTCCCAAGCAGTGTGAATATTGAATCCAATGTACATATGGAAGGTGAGATTTTGATTGAAGAAAATGTCCATATTGGTGCGGGAACTGTAATTAAGAGTTATAGTTGATTCTTGTGTTTGAGAGTGAAGTGGCGTACCCCTTTGTT
>CAZJUM010000129.1:0-7350 GCA_964549175.1 uncultured Pseudomonadota bacterium
GACGCGACTGGGAGAATGCCCTGTCCTATTGCGAAGGGCTTACTTTGGGGGGGCATAGCGATTGGCGTCTTCCCGATATTCGTGAACTGGAATCCATCGTGGATAGAGACACTTATAGCCCGGCAATCAACACTAGCTATTTCTCCGGTACAGATCACCATTACTATTGGTCGTCCACTACCTACTACGCAGGCGATACGTACTACGCGTGGCTCGTGTACTTCTACATTGGCGACGTGTCCTTTCTCCTCAATAAGACCTATAACTGCTATGTCCGTTGTGTACGGGGCGGGCAGTGAGTTGGTAATTTGGTGATTTATCTTTCAGCCATTTGGCTTAACCTGAAAACAGAGCTATTGATTACTTGGCTAATGGAGACCGCGAATGATAATCTTCCAAAAGTGGAATTGATCGTACTGAAAGGATCGTTTAATTCCGGGCTTTTGGCTACAAAGCGGATGGGAAATGATTCCTTGAGCGATGGATCGTCCGCTGCCAACGCGAACAATTCGCGAGAAAGACCAATTGAATATCGCTTCTTAACTTTTAACTCTATCTGATTATGTACTGTTAACATCCCCGCTAGAAGAGCATATATTCACTATAGATATCTCATAATAAAGGAGGATGTCATGCCACACAATAAAACTCAATTTCAAGAAGGCATAAGCCTACTTAAGTTTATGGAAAAGTTCGCTACTGAAGACCAATGTGAAAACGCGCTTTTTAGCATACGATGGCCTGATGATTTCAACTGTGCGTCTTGTGGTCACGATTCTTATTGTTTCATTGTCTCCGGAAGATTATATTAATGTACCAGATGTAAACATCAGACCTCTCTGAAACGAAACACCCTTTTTCACTCGTCAAACCTTCCGTTAAGCAAATGGTTTCTGGCGATTGACTTGATGAGCCAAAACAAAAACGGCATATCGGCGCTGTCATTGAAACGTCAAATTGGCGTTTCATATAAAAAAGGACCACTTAACCCAGCAGGAGATTCTGCAAAAGGAAGGGGTCCGGTTTAATCAAAAAAATCGGATTGATTTTAAAAAACATCGATGGCAGCCACCGGAAGATGTGCTCTAATCACTATGGCGCCTTCGATGTTTTTCATTCAGTCAGCGCAAATAACCGATATTTCGACCAAGACATCTTTCGGTAATCGGGCCACTTCCACACACTCTCTGGCAGGTGGATTGGTCTGAAAATATTCGGCATACACCTCATTGAAATCGACGAAAGATCCCATGTCCTTCAAAAAACAAGAGCATTTAACAACTTGTTCAAATCCGTACCCTGCCGCTTCAATAATCGCCCGAATATTTTCCATAACCTGCCTGGTCTGAATTTTTACATCACCCTCTACAATCTCTCCTGTGGCGGGATCTAATGGTATTTGCCCGGATACGAACAGCATCCCGCCCGCTTTAGTCGCTTGTGAATACGGTCCGATGGCCGCCGGCACTTTATCCGTGCGAATAATCTCTTTCATCATTCCTCCATATCCTATTCCAATTGAAAATTCAGTATAAACGGTAATGCCCTCAACTTTGAACTGTAAATATTAAAGATCAGGAGGGTATGTCAAAACCAAAGCACATATTTGTTGTCACTATTGTTTGACTATAATAGAGTGGCCTGGTCGCAATCAAAGAAGTTGACATCCGCTGCCTCAGATTAAGTTGTTTGTCAACTCTAAGGCAATGAGTTGTTCTGACTTAATTTTCCATAATAATGAAACATTCGAAACGGAACAAAATGAACTCTAATAACGAAACGATTAAAGCGGGAGTGATTTCCGGAAGTCAGATGCAAAGAGTTTTTAAAATCGCCAAAGAGAATGGATTTGCCCTGCCAGCCGTCAATACCGTTGGCACCAATTCAATCAACGCGGTTTTGGAAGCGGCCAAAACAGTGAATTCTCCGGTGATTATTCAATTTTCAAATAGCGGAGCCAGCTTTCTGGCTGGTAAAGGACTATCCAATGACGGTCAAAGTGCGGCCATTATGGGAGCTGTTGCCGGTGCCCAATATGTTCATACCATGGCTGAAACCTACAGCGTTCCGGTTATTTTGCACACTGATCATGCGGCCCAAAAACTGCTCCCCTGGGTCGACGGATTAGTTGACAAAGGGCGTCGTTATTTCCGGCACACCGGAAGAGTTCTTTTTAGTTCACACATGATCGATTTATCGGCAGAGCCGCTGGAAGAGAATATCGCCACTTGTGAAAAATATCTGGAACAAATGAGCAAGTTCGGTATGACATTGGAAATTGAGCTGGGCTGCACGGGTGGTGAAGAGGACGGTGTTGATAATACCGATATGGATAACTCTTTATTGTATACCCAACCGGAAGATGTAGCTCTGGCATATGAGCGCTTAAGTAAGATCAGCGATCAATTCACCATCGCGGCCTCCTTTGGTAACGTGCATGGCGTCTATAAACCGGGTAATGTAAAACTCACCCCAAAGATTCTGGACAATTCCCAGAAATACATTTCGAATAAATATAAAGCACCGGCCAATACCGTTGATTTTGTTTTCCATGGCGGCTCCGGTTCCTCATTGGAAGAAATCAGAGAAGCAATCTCGTATGGTGTGATCAAAATGAATATCGACACAGACACACAATGGGCTACCTGGAACGGAATCAGAGAGTATTACGAGAAGCATCGGGATTATCTCCAAGCTCAAATTGGTAATCCGGATGGTGATAACTCCCCGAATAAAAAGTACTACGATCCGAGGAAATGGCTAAGAGAGGCAGAAACGTCAATGATTATGCGCCTTAAACAGGCGTTCGAGGATCTAAACTGCGTTGATCGCAATCCCTTAATTTTGAAATAAACAACCATCAGCTTTAACTGGTGGTTGTTTATTACTTCATTTAAGACCACTCACTCAGCACTAAAAATGGCCAGACAAAATAAAAAGAATGAACTTACCAGCGTTCAACAGCTTAAAAAAGTCGGATTTTTTGATAAACTTATCAGCCCTTTTGTGGCCATGATCCGCTTGTTTAAAATTTTATCGGAATTTTTTAAAGTCGCCCGCGACATGCAATTTACTTATGAGCAAGACATTCAACTCAATGAACTGATCCGGACCAAAACGAGTGAACTGCTAACGGATCATATTAGAAGCTACAATGCTAATCTCATCTCAAAAAATGTGCGAACCAAAGCAATTGCACATTTCAATGCCCAAATGATTCAATTGGTTTGCGACCCTTCAAACGAGTTAGTGCAAAAAAAACTACAGGAACTATTGAATTCCATGCTAAAAGGATTGGATCAATTGATCATCAATGATCATACGGAACAGAAGGTGCGCGACTATATCAATGATGGAATCAGGTTGTTTTCCCGTAGCCCTGAGAACTCGGATGTACGAAAGAAAACCGTGGAGTTAACCAAAAGCCATATCAATCAACTGACCACAGAAATCATCGCGGAATCAACTAAGGAAGATATTGTGGCCCATTTCAATTCAAAGGGCCTGAATTGGGCCACAGAAGATGACAATGCGGAAGTGGATAAAAAATTCCAAGATATTTTTAAAACCTATATCAGCACTCTTGGAAACGAGCACATCTCTCAGGCAACCGAAAATAAAGTGATAGATACTATCAACACTGTTATTCAGGAAATATCAGCAAAAGCTGGCAATCAAGACATTCGTGAAAAATCAGCGGCATTATCAACTCAATTAATTAAAAACCGGACATATGGCTGTGTGTCCGATGATTCAATCCAAAAAGTAATCGAAGTCATTAATCAGGAGTTGGTTAAGACCGCCAAGCAAGGAGCCAATGAGGACATCAAGAACCTCGTCAACACTTTGTTATTTCAATTAGTAAACAAGATTGGAAGTCAGGATGTCGAAAATGAGAAAATCAATAGAATTAAAGCCCACATCAATGATGAAATCCTAAATCTTGCCCATGAAGCATCCAACGAGATTATTATTAATAAGGCCGAAAACTTATTAAGCGAACTGGTTCATAAATTTGACACTTCTGTTATTAAACCCCATTTATCCAAAGCGGTTATTGAAAGTCTGAATTCACGGGCCGGAAAATTATCACAGATGGTCAACAACGATGCCATGATCAAAAAAGCAAAAGAGTTACTGGACAATTATTTGGACCATTGCACAATTACAGAGCATATTCACGAAGATCTATCCGTTGAAATTAAGAAGAATTTAAATAAAATAATTTTCAGTCATCTCCAAAAATCAGAAAAGATCGAGAAAGAAGCATATCGGCTATTTTGTCAAGTCCTTGAAGGGCGCAATGTTCAAAACATGGATCCCCTTATTCGTATGAAAATTGAGACGGTTCTCTATGAACTTATTGTCAAAGAGCTGAGTGTGTATGGTAATAGTGAGATAACGCGAAAAGTTGTTGAGTTGATTCACGATGTTTCTCAACGATTGCCACACGAGTCGCCGGCTACTGATCTCGTCATGAACCACAACATCAGACAACTCAAGCCGATCAATCAGCCGGAATAACCAAGTAATTCATCCTTTAGCTGATAAAATCGTATGAATAACTTCAAACCATCGGATGATAGCGCCCAAATGAAGGTGTCCTCTCATCCGAGGCTCAGCGAATTTGATAAACTAGTCTATCCGGTGGTATCTCGTCGATCCGGAGGACTTTCCCTCGGGGTTAATCTAAACCCCGATAAAAAATGCAGCTTTCGATGTGTTTACTGCCAGGTGGATCGCGCACTTCCGGTTCCAGCCGTTAAATTTTCAACAGACCAGGTTAAACATGAGCTTGAAGAATGGCTTAACCGCCTATCAGAAAGCAAATGGGAATACGAAAACCATCCGTTGAAGGATATTTCAATAGCCGGTGACGGAGAACCAACTTCCGTCGGAGCCTTACCGGAAGTTCTAAACCTGTTGGTTGATTTAAAAAAGCACTACAAATTCGACAGCTACAAGTTGATATTGTTCAGTAATGGATATCAAATTGACCGGCCTGATTTGAGTATGCCCCTCGCCAACTTCTTTCAAAATGGGGGAGAAATTTGGTACAAACTTGACTGTTGGCATCAAAATAGTCTGAAACAGATTAACCGCACGCGACTTGCTTTCGACCCACTCATCCAAAATCTGATTCTGATGGGGAAAAAACACCCTGTAGTTATCCAGAGCTGCTTATTTCGTTGGGCCGCGGAGACCTTTAATGAAGAAAAATATCAGTCTTATATCAAATTATTGGATCACATTTTGAAGGCCGGCACCCAGATTAAATTGTTACAACTATATACCTTGGCACGATCACCGGCGGAAAATCAGGCACAGCCCTGGAGCGATGAAGAGATGGATCGGCTGAACACATATATTGCGAACCAAGTTAATGTCAAAACAGAAGTTTATTACACCAAAGGAAAACAGGAATAATGTACTCCCTCATTCGTACTTTACTATTTCAATTAAAACCTGAGTCGGTTCATGAGTTGATCATCGCATTCAGTCGCTTTGCCGGTCAATTTCAGGCAATTCGCTCATTACTTGAAAAAACTTCGCAATATGAAGATTCGCGTCTCAATGTTTCTGTTGGAAATTTAGATTTCCCTAACCCCATTGGCCTGGCAGCCGGTTTTGACAAGAACGGACAAGCCGTTGATATGCTTCAGTCACTAGGATTTGGTGCCATTGAAGTTGGCACAGTGACGCCGAAGGCCCAACCGGGGAATCCCAAACCACGACTATTTCGCTTAAAGGAAGATCAGGCGATGATCAATCGGATGGGATTCAATAATGATGGCGTGAATGCCCTGGTTGAGCGCTTGCGCGGCAGTAGAAAAAAAATCCCTATCGGCATCAATTTGGGGAAAAATAAAAGCACTGAAATTGATGAAGCTGTTGAAGATTATCTGATAGGTTTGTATCGGGCCCGGAAGGTCGCGGATTATTTTACCATCAATATCAGCTCACCCAATACTAAGAATCTGAGGAACTTGCAGCAAGAAAGCTATCTCTATCCGCTGATCCGAAGAATCATGGAAACCCGTGATCAACTCGCCTCTAAATCAGGAAAATCAAAACAAATTTGGCTTAAAATCGCTCCCGATCTCAGTGACCAAGAACTGGAAATCATCGTGGGTATCGCCCTTGAACTAAAAGTAGATGCCTTAATCGTCAACAATACCACAATATCGCGACCAGACCTTATTAGCGAATATCGTAATGAGGTGGGCGGTCTGAGTGGTAAACCAATTGCTTGCCTTTCCGACCAAATCCTGAAAAAGACATATGAATTGACGAGGGGAAAAATTCCAATCATTGGTGTGGGTGGCATTTTCTCAGCGGAAGATGTTTTTCGAAAAATCTCGCTGGGGGCGTCAATGGTTCAGATTTTCACAGGATTGATTTATAAAGGACCTGGCCTTGTTAAAAAGATCAACCGTGAATTGATCCGGTTGATGGATAAAAGTAATTGTCGGGGAATTAAGGATTTAACCGCTTGTGCAGTCAAAAAATAATCATTATGATTTTGAAAAACAGTGCTCATCATTTATATCTTGAATAAGGTCTTAATCGGATTTATCGCGGATAATGTCACACAAGTGCTTCAGCGATCAGAAAGCGTGTCACCCCCAGTGATTGATGGCATTCACATCACTTGCATTTTGGGCATGTTCGATAATAAAGACGGACAACATAAGCGCTCGATTTAGATCAAATACTGCCATATCAAATAATACCATTAATATCCGAAGCCGCGCGAAGAGAGCGAAAAATCGGACATTAACTCAAACAATACTCAATCTACCTGTTGCAAAAGGAAAGCGATGTTTAATATGGGAATGACAGAAATGCTCATTATCGGAGCCATCGCCCTGGTTGTTGTCGGACCCAAAAAACTCCCGGACATTGCCAGAGCCCTGGGGAGGGGATTAAAAGAACTCAAAAAAGCGAGCAATGATTTCAAATCTGCCATTAAAGACGAGTTGGATGAAAACTCGAGTTCTGAGTTCAGTGACCTGCGTGACATTGCGTCAGATATCAAATGCCACACCGGCAAACCGCAAAATATCGAGGAGTATCTGGAAACCGCAGCAAATGTGTTAGACGCCTCAGATGACAATAAAAAAAATAAAAACAAAACGTAATTGTTCAGCTGATTTTTCTCTGGTGGCTCCATAGTCTCGAAGAGCTACGGAGTCTGTATGATTTTACCTTAAGACTCCGCAAGGCGACGCCATTACGGAGCCGCCGTGGGCTTTAAAAGCGGACTTTTTTGTTCTGTATGTGCTTGGAATCTATTTTTGTTTTTCAGCGGCGGTCAGGGGTTCGCGAAAAACAAAAATCCCTATAAAG
>CAZJUM010000130.1:0-7328 GCA_964549175.1 uncultured Pseudomonadota bacterium
AAAGGGATATTGCTGCTTAACTTTTTTGAACACAACATTTGACTATATCTCAAAGATAAAAATGAACAAACTTACCATTGAAGACCTTAATGTAAAAGGTAAAAGAGTACTTTTAAGAGTCGATTTCAATGTGCCTCTGGACCACAAACAAAAAGTAACAGATGATACGCGAATCACCGCGGCTTTACCTACCATCAACTATTTACTATCCAATGGCGCGCGAATTATTTTACTTTCCCACTTGGGACGCCCCAAGGGAAAATTCACTGAAGCATTTTCATTACGACCCGTAGCTGAAGTGTTAGAAAAAAAACTCAATAAACGCATAGGTTTTTCGCCTGCTATCATAGGGCCGGCCGCGCAGTCTGCCATTGATTGTTTAGAGGATGGCCAGTGTGTATTAATGGAAAATATTCGGTTTTTTCCTGAGGAGGAGAAAAACGATCCTCAGTTTTCAAAAAAACTCGCTTCCTTGGCAGACCTCTATGTCAATGACGCATTCGGAACCGCTCACCGAGCTCATGCTTCTACAGCCGGAGTGGCAAAGTATTTTGAAAATGCGTCTTGTGGGTATTTAATTCAAAAGGAGTTAAATTTTCTGGGCAACATTTCTAAAAGTCCGGAAAGCCCGTTTTGCGCGATCATCGGTGGTGCTAAAGTAAAAGACAAGATTATGGTGATTTCTCGCTTGATGGACAAAGCGGATGATATTTTGATTGGTGGAGGTATGGCTTATTCTTTTTTAAAAATGAAGGGGCACCAGGTAGGTACTTCCATTCTTGATGAAGAGCATTTCAAGCTGGTTGAAGAGCTATTCAAAAAAGCCGAAGAAACCAATAAAAATATCCATCTTCCTGTCGATCATATTGTTGCTAAAGAATTTAGCAATGATGCGGAAAAAATGGAAACTTCCATTGAGATTCCGGACAGATTCATGGGATTGGATATAGGCCCAAAAACAATCGAAAACTACCTATCAGTGATTGCTAAAGCAAAAACAATATTCTGGAATGGCCCAATGGGAGTTTTCGAAATGAAGAATTTTCAAAAAGGTACATTTGAAATAGCGAAAGGTATGGCAGCCAATCCCAATATTACGGTTGTTGGGGGTGGGGATTCGGTAGCCGCAGTCAATAAAATTAACAAAGCGGATGATATGTCACATGTCTCAACAGGTGGTGGGGCATCTCTTGAGTTCTTGGAAGGAAAAATCTTACCAGGTATTGAGGCGTTAGCGGAGAAATAAAATGGCTAGGAAAACAATTATTGCCGGAAATTGGAAAATGAATCTGTTACCAGTTCCCGCGGAAGAATTAGTTGTAGGAATCAAAGAAAAACTTATCAACAAAAAAAACTTGGAAGTCGTTGTTATCCCTCAATCCTGCATGATTCCTTTGGTAAAAGAGTGGACAATAGATTCGGCAATACAGGTTGGCGGACAAAATTGCTCCGACGAATTAGCGGGGGCATATACCGGCGAAACATCCGCTGAACTTCTCAGAACGCTAGGGTGCGGATACTGCCTGGTTGGCCACTCGGAAAGGCGTGAAATGTTCGAAGAAAGTAACGATTTGGTTGGACAAAAAGCTCAAACTTTGATCTCAATGAACATCACCCCAATCGTCTGTATCGGTGAAACACTTGAAGAACGTGAATCGAGCAGGCATTTTGAGAAGATTCTTGAACAAGTAAAAACTGTTTATGACCAAGTCGATCAGGATGCCTGGTCAAGAATCGTGATCGCGTATGAACCGATTTGGGCCATCGGAACGGGAAAAACAGCGACAAAAGAACAAGCGAACGAAATTCATCAGTTTATCCGAAAAGAGATCCGGCAAATTGGCGGTGATATCATCGCCAGCTCAACCAGCATCTTATACGGAGGGAGCGCAAAACCTTCCAATGCTGAAGAGCTGTTAAATCAGTCAGATATCGACGGGTTATTAGTCGGTGGGGCAAGTTTAAGCGCTGGGGATTTCTCACACATTATCAACGCATATAAGGAAAAATAACGGAAAATGAGCACTATACTTTTAATCATTCATGTTATCGTCTGTATCTTTATTATTTTCGTAGTTTTACTGCAAGTCGGGAGAGGAGCTCAACTTGGGGCCGCATTTGGTAGTATGGGACAGGCCAATTCCTCTCGTGGTATGACAACAATTTTTGGTAAGTTAACAGCATTTATGGCAGTCACATTTATGATGACCTCTTTTATTTTGACTTATCAGACATCCAACCGAGCTAAGTCCTCAGTCATTGACTCAATTACACAGGAAGAAACTCAGCAGACAGTCCCAATCACAACCAGCGAACCAGAAGCTGCTGCGGAAACTACTGAATAAAGCGAGCATTTTTGTTCTATTCTTCCTATTAAATATCGCGATCACGCCCGATGTCGGTTGTGGTTCGAAATATTGATCAGAACGCCTACCATAAATACATTCATAACCAGCGAACTTCCTCCGTAACTGATAAACGGGAGTGGAATCCCTTTAGTCGGCAAAAGCCCTGTCACAACGCCTATATTAAAAAAGCTTTGTAAGCTAATAATAGTAGTTAGACCAAATGCCAGATTACGTCCAAAGTCATCAGGACATTGCAACGCAACTTGAAAGCCCTTTACCATTAGCGCGATTAGCAATCCAATGACGATTATAACACCTATAAAACCGGTTTCTTCCGCCAAAATCGAGAAAATAAAATCAGTGTGCCCCTCCGGAAGAAAAAACAGTTTTTGTCTGGAGTTTCCCAGATCACGACCAAAAATACCACCTGTTCCAAATGCCATAAACGACTGGATAAGTTGAAATCCCGTATCTAGGGGATCTGCCCACGGATCAAGAAATCCAAAGACTCGTCGCATTCGATAGGTATTGGATATTACCAATAACACATTGACGCCAAATAACCCCACGACACTCCCAAACATATGAATCGGCTTGACACCCGCAACAAAAACCATCGCTAATAAGGTCAAAGCAATCAGAACGGAGGTGCCAAAATCCGGTTGCATAAGCAGCAGAAAGCAAAAGATGGCAATAACCATGAGACTGGGGAGTAAGCCCTGCGAAAATCGAGTCAAAACCATTTTTTTTCTTTCAAGGAAGCCCGCTACCCAGACAATCAAGGTAAACTTCAAAAGCTCTGAGGGTTGTATACCAATACCGACAAAACGAATCCATCGTCTCGCATGACCAACTTGCTTACCAATGCCAGGAATTAAAACCAATATCATCAATGCCAAGGAAACTATCATCAAAAATGGGATGAGTTTTTTGTATTCTGTATATCTGTAGCGAGTGGCAAAATTGAGCAAGATTAATCCAAAACCCAAATGAATTAAGTGTCTTATAAAAAAGAAGTAACGATTACCCAAATATCTTTCAGCGTAAATTGTGCTGGATGAGTAAATCATTATAACACCTATTCCCACCAGAGCGACCAGAATGGAGAGAATAGACAAGGTGGATTGATTGAAAAAAAGACGCTTCATGATGATATGTAATTTGGTTATGTGACAAGCAAAGTATTCTGGCATTACAAACCGGCGTATTGACCCGTTTGTTCTTAGCCTTTGATTTCTTCTTGGATTATTTTATCAACTACTTTGGGCAATACTTTGTGTAGTGTGCTTTGAATAGTATCAGAGATGACACCTTCTATAAGATGTCCTAATTCTGCTTTATACGCTGGGGAGAGATTTTTTAAAAATTTCTCTTTCAAGGCGATTGATTTCTTTTTCAGATCGGAGGACTGCTCAGTTTCTGATTCATTTTGAGAACCTTTTTCCGATGATTCATAGTCAGCGGGAAGTGGTTCCTCTTCTGAAATAACATTTTCCATTTTGAAGTCACCTATTTCAAATACCTCAGTCGGAACTTCTATCACAGCTTCATCTGATTGTTCAATTAAAGGGATGTCATCGGCTGAAATTTCACCGGAAAATGGATCATTAGTATCATCCGAAGCTATCTGCATGGCATCCATAGAGAAGGATTCGCTGAGTTCAGCTTCTGAAGTCTCATCTGCAACCGAACCTGAAGAATCCGATTTTTCGTCAAGTACGGTATCATCAACACTACCAATCAGCTCATCGAAATCAAACGCTTCATTTGTAACATCTTCATCGGATGAATCGTCAATACTTTTGGATATTTCAACCAATTCCGGTTCTATACGTGGCACTGAATCAACTTCAGAAATCCCAATCTCTTCTCCAGCTTCCTCATTGAGTTTAATGATTTCGATATCGCCCTCTAAAGTTGGTAAATCGGCTTCCATGACATCTTCGAAGTCTAAAGCATCCGGTTCTTCAACAGACAATTTCGCAGTACTATCTGAGTTTTCATCTTCGAATAAAGAAATTTCAAATCCGCCATCAGTATCCGAATCCTCGGAGCTTATCAATCCCAACTTAGCTTCCGATTTTATTTCAGGCGTATCTTCAAAAATACCATCTTCGAGATCCTTTTTTTCATAATCACTCGCTGAGTCTTGATCGGATCGCGGAAGCTCGTATTTCGCTTTGGGTACTTGCCTCAAGTTGCTCACTTGCTGAATATTTGAAGCCGCGTCTCCCGGTTCTTGATCCGTAAGAGATTCTAAATCAGATTTGGGTTCCTCAATATCAGATTTTGGCGCCTCAAAACCCACCCCTATGTTTCCTTTCGAATCCAGTGGTATTTCTTCAATCGTATCAGCTTGATCCCCTACGCTATACGATAAATCATCTGTACTTTCTTTTGAACTTGTTGCTTGAGTCTCAATGTCAATTCCAACCTGAGGATCGATGCCATCATCTAATAAGTCTGCGGCTTCAATCTCATCAAAATCAGAAACATATGTTTCTTCCTTAAATGCCTCTTCGGTAGTGGCCTCATCCTCAATATTTTCAATTGATGTCAGAGCCGGTTCTTCAGCGGCTACCCTTTCAATTTCCTCCACTGCTTCTATATCAGAAAGCTGATAGGCGTCTTTATCATCCGCTCTCACATCAGTGTTTTCTTCAAAAGCTCCGCCATCTATCGATTCCACTTTAATTTCCGCATATCCTTCATCAGATTTCGATAGTGGGTCAAAATCAGCGACGGATGCATCATAGGGCTTCCGCGTGCCAAACACGTTTTCCTTTTGAATTGGACTTGAAATTTGATCTTGAAACTCTTCCTCACCACTAACCAAGTGAATTTCCTTAACACTGAACGACCCTGAATCAGAAGTATTTTGAAGAGTATACGGGGATATTGTATGATCAACAATTATCTGAATTTCACTTTCTTCGCTTGGTGCAGAAATAGAATCGGATTCGTGAATAATACGAGCCTCGATATCCGTCAACAGCTCTGTCTCATCAAGATCAACCACTTTTAATGCCGTTTCATCAAATGTCTGAGTCTGTTCCATTGATTCGAAAAGTGCCTCGCTTTCTTTTAATTTGCTCGCTTCAACAGAATCAGCATCAAGTTCACCTTCACTCAGTAGGTTGATATCACTACTTTCGCTATCATCATCAACAGATTCGATGGGCTCCAATTCCAATAGCTCGGTTTCATCCGCTTCATCATCAGCCATCCCGTCATTGAGTTTGTCATCAGATAGTAATTGTGTCGTGGGGTCCAACTCTACTTCAAGATCCTCCATAGATATATTTTCGCTGCTTTTATCCGATAAAATCTCTAAGAGTTCATCATCTATCACATTTAAGCGATCCAACTCGCGTTGCCTGTTTTTCTTTTGAAGATCTCTTTGATCTTCGACAATAGTTTCGATTTGATCTTGCAGAGTTGTGAACTCAAATGGTTTCCTTATAATAGTGGCCACTCCCAGCGATTGAAGATGAGTTTCATCAATCGAATCCTTCGCTGCGGTGAGTAAGATGACAGGGATCTTGGAAGTCATTGGATGACTCTTAATTTGCGTCACTACTTTATATCCATTCTTTTGATCATTACTGCTTAGAAATATAATATCGGGATTGGTACTCCTGACTCCGGAGACATATTTTTGAGGAACGGATTCATGTTTTATATTCCAGGTCCCGTTTTCCCTTGGCAGAGCTGATTTAAATACATCATGGACCAATTTACTCTCTTCCAGAATCAAGATTGTTTTATGCATGAAGCCCTTTAATTGATAATCGAACGGATGTCTTTTAAAAAATTCGTTAGTAATCCATAATTATACAAAATACGCCTTTTTAGCAAGTTGATATGATTGAAATATTAAAAGTGATAAACGACCGAAAACCGAGTATTTCTCGTATATTCCACTTTAGTCACAAACAATGTAAATCCCTTTCAGGAATAATAGAGTGTAAGATATACTATTGTCACCGCTATGAACATGCCCTTTGGGATTTCACTTGCCTTTCAAATGAATTATCGAAATAATTTCTCTTCAAAGAACCCAACAAATTTTTATTAATTGAACAATACATCGAACATCATGACATGGCTTTCATAAGGAAGAGAAGTATTATCTTAATAATAACCATTTCTGCTGTCTTATCAATCCTGATTGCAATATGGATTGGTGGAAGTGAGCGTTGGCAGTTGGAAGGAATCAATTTTCAAGCGAAGAACAGTGAGGAGATAATCGCTGAACTGAAAAAACAGCAGCAAGCTTCGTCAAATCCGCTGATCATAAAATATAACTTGGGATACACTTTTTACCAAAACAGCCAGCTTGAAGAGGCAAAAAAAACGTATCACGAAATTATAAATTCAGGACAAGGGGGAATCAAGCTTCAAAAAGCCTCATTTTATAATCTTGGAAATACGATGTTCCGGTTGGCTGAAAAAGCAAAAGATATTTCGCAAGCTCTACAACTCTATCAGGAAAGTCTGAAAGCGTATCGGGGAGGTATTGAAAAAGAAAAACAAGAACAACAATTCCTGGATCAAAACATCAAAAGGGACCCGGATCTGCACTCTAATTATGCACTGACACAAAAGCGTATCAAGATCTTATCCGATAAACTCAGACAGCAAGAAAAAGAGTCCGCCAGTCAAAAAGAGCTTTATGCTCTACTAAAAGAAATAAAGGACGAAGAAACTGCCGTATTATCCAGGCTCGCTGATTTAGACAAAATAACTGAGTCTAAAAAACACCAAAAGATTAAAGAAGAACTTCTGAATCAGCACCAAAATAGCATGAAAAAGCTGCGGCTTATCAAGGAAAAAATGATCAAGTTGTTTTCTCAAACAAAGCAACCACCACCACCCGCATCTCAAAATTCGGGAGCCAAGCCTATTTAAACTTGTTTTAAGACTATGTATCTATTCAGAACTTATTAAAAAAGTGCAAAAAAGTTCATTTTTTACTTG
>CAZJUM010000131.1:0-7306 GCA_964549175.1 uncultured Pseudomonadota bacterium
GCTCTTCGAGACTATGGAGCCACCAGAGAGAAATTAGCTGAACAGTTACATTTTGAATTATAATTACCTGATTATGTACTATTAACATTCTGATTTGCCAATAATGCCTGTCATCCCCGCGGATGCGGGCATCCGGAAAACCATTTGGTTTCTTAGGCTTTTATGGTTAGATTCCCACTTTCGCGGGAATGACTCTCCCTCAACCTTAACTATTGCATCAGCGGAGCTTAGATTTCCACTTTCGCGGGAATGACAGGGGGTGGTCAAAAAAATGAATTTGCGCATTGTATATAATTATATATAATTATTTCAATCATTTACATGATAAGTATCATTGTAGGGCTAAGATATTGATAACTTACAATCACTAATTTTACATAAACACACTGCGATGAGATTGAGAATAGAACTTTTGAAATAAGTCAACGAGAATAATTATGAAGGTATTACTAATCAATGGCCCCAACCTGAATCTTTTGGGCACCCGTGAGCCAGGAATATATGGACACACCACCCTCTGTGACATCGAAACGGAGCTAAATTCAATTTTCAAAGCGCGAGGAATTGAGCTTAGTTGTTACCAATCCAATCACGAGGGGGAACTTGTCGATTTTCTGCATAACAATATTTCAGCCGACTACGCGATTATCAATCCGGGCGCCTTTGCACATACTTCAGTCGCACTCAGAGATGCTTTTGCTTCGGTCAATACCCCGTTTATTGAGGTTCACATTTCTAACTTATTTTCCAGGGAAGAGTTTCGACATCACTCTTATTTGTCGCCGATTGCCAGCGGTTGTATCGTCGGTTGTGGGACAAATGGATATCGAATGGCGGCAGAGCTCATTATCAATCGATTAAAGTCATAATATTTGTTTTATGGTAATTGTTCAGCTAATTTCTCTCTGGTGGCTCCATAGTCTCGAAGAGCTATGGAGTCTGTATGATTTTACATTAAGACTCCACAAGGCACGCCATTATGGAGCCACCGTGGGTATCGAATGACGGCAGAGCTCATTATCAGTCGATTAAAGTCATAATATTTGTTTTATGAATCAATCCGCCGAACAGAATTCAGGTGATCAACCATCAGTCAAACTCACTGACCGATCAGAAGAAGAGTTAAAACGATGGGCTATCGAACATGGGTACAAACCGTTTCGAGCCAAGCAGCTGTTTCAATGGGTATACTGGCATCGTGTAGATGCATGGGATGAAATGTCAAATCTGCCGAGAGCTTTTCGGCAGGAAATATCTCAATCTTTCTCAATCAAACCGATTACCTTGGTTAACCAGAAGATCGCATCGGACGGGACTGTCAAATACTTACAAGAACTGCATGATGGTTACCATATCGAATCGGTATTAATGAATCATGGGGATTATCACACGCTTTGCGTTTCAACTCAGGTTGGATGTGCCATGGCGTGCAAGTTTTGTTTAACAGCCGGCATGGGATTGGAACGGAACTTAACACCCGGTGAAATCGTCGATCAGATCCTGAACGCCTATCGGTTGTTATCCAAAGGTGAATTGATTAGAAACATTGTGTACATGGGAATGGGAGAGCCTTTTCATAATTACGACAATACGATAAAGTCGTTGGAAATCCTAACGAGTCCGGGGGGACTCAATTTTTCATCGCGCCGAGTTACAATCTCTACGAGTGGCGTTGTTCCCGGAATAAAACGTTTTGCTCAGGAAAAAAAAGTGAAAGCCAATTTGGCCATTTCGTTAAATGGAGTCACCCAGGAGGCCAGGAAAGAGCTCATGCCCATCAGCAAGCGTTATTCTTTGGAGAAACTCATACAGGCTTGTCGTGAGTTTCCTACTGAATCCCGTAAACGCATTACTTTTGAATACATTCTAGTGGACGGACTTACCGATTCTCCGCAAGCGGCAAGAGAGTTCGTCAAGCTGCTTCATGGCATCAAATCCAAGGTCAACTTGATTCCTTACAACGAAAACGATCAGCTTTCCTACAAATCTCCTCAAGACTCCAATATCAAGCAATTCCGACAGTATCTGCTGGATCACGGAATTGTGGCAACATTACGAAAAACAAGAGGCCAAGGTATCTCGGCTGCCTGCGGACAGCTGGCTACTGAGCGCCGAGCGCGATAAGTTACTGGTATTTTGCCCAGGCAGATTGGTAGTAGAAATAGACGCGATCTCTTAAAATCGTGTTAATCTCTTGATTATCTGATGTGAGTCCGTGTTTACCAAAAATCATAGAGGATCGGATTAGTTCACCCGTGATATATCGAGTAGAGTCAGGAAGCACTGATCTTTCAGTCAATCTGAGTCCTAATCCGGTTTTGCCCCAGCGCTCTTTATGCCCCGCGATCCACCATCCCCAATCACCAAATGACGGAACCGAGTGATGAATAGGCAACACACTAAATCCCGCAACAGCGATTGACCGACCGATCACTAAAAAAACTTCCTTCGCGAATGTCGGAGAAGACGATTGCTGGATTAATAATCCATCGAAGCTCAGTTTTTGTTTCAACAACGCGTAAAACTCACGAGAGTATAATTTTGAAAGAGATAAGCTGTTGGGATCGGGAAAATCAATAATGATGACATCATAAATGCCAGATATGTTCTCAACAAATTGATAGGCATCCAAATTGATTAAATGAAGTTGCACATTATCATCTTGCCGTGTCTGCCTAAAATAGGTTTTTCCCGTTTGCTCTAAATCAATTCTTTTGCCCGGAGTAACACCTTTCGCATCCAATGATTTCAATCGTTTTTGGTTGAGGCTGTCTTGATTGAGTTGACGCAATTGCGCTTGTGTTTTTGCCAGATGAATCATCTCCTGATCAATATCCACCAAAGTAATGGATTCGACATCTTGATATTTTAGAATCTCACGTACTGCCAACCCGTCACCACCACCTAACACTAAAACCCTGGTTCGTTTTGGGATTGATGCCATCACTGGGTGGACCAAAAACTCATGGTAGATATGTTCGTCAATGCTGGAAAACTGCAAGTGCCCATTGATGTAAAAATATAAATCATTACTCCGATTACGAGTGATTACAATATGCTGATATGGTGTGGTTTTGGTGTATATAATTGGATCTTTATATAAACGCTGTTCAGCCGTATGAGTAATTTTCCCCCCGAACGCAATCCCAACACCCAATGCCACCAATACAATCATGGCCGCGATCGGAACCAATTTGGGGTAAAGCATCCAATCCTTAAACCACATCCAAGTAAAAAGAGCAACCAAGGTATTCACAATCCCTAAAAACATGCTGATTTCAAGCAGATTGAAAAAACGCGGCAGGATAAAAACCCAAACCAATGCCCCCAAAAAGGACCCGATATAGTCCATTTTTAAAATAAGGCCAAGGTTATGTTTCAGGCTGGGCACCGTCTTCTGATTAACACGGGTAAGTAGCGGAATTTCCAATCCGATCATTAATCCAATGGAACAAATGAAGAAATAATGGATCAGAATAAAATGATCATGAAAATAACCAAATGCGTAAAACGTGATCGTCGGACCAAAACCACCAAACAGCCCCAGCATAATTTCCAGTGATATAAACTGGTCAACCATCAAGCGATCAGAGAGATATTTTTGCAGATCAGCTCCGACACCCATAAAAAACATCATCAACCCGATAATGATAGCCCATTGGCGCACAGAGTTTCCCATAATATCCGAAGCCAATTTGCTGAAGGTGTACTCATAACTAATCCCGCAAATGCCAACAAAGAGCATTGACAGGGCCAAAACGATTACCAACATTTTGGGAGCGGGAGAAGATGACCGTCTATCTGTTGAAGATTTAAACATTTTTCAATTCTTGCTTCTTTTTTTGTCGCTCTAAGCGTTCCACGTAGGCAATCAATCCTTGAGCGTTGATTTGGTTATCGATGGTCATATAACCCAAACATCGGGCTTTTTTCGTCACCCCTTCCGCCGATAGTCGCTTCATCACTTCTTCTTGCAGGTAGTGACTGAGTTTTTCCAGGGAACGGTGTTCTCGATAAAAAGCCACACACGCTTCAGCAAACAATGAAAGCCATGCTTTAGTTGATTTCAATAATTCACCCGCCGGTTCTGCCATACCATAATGCGTATAATATAACCGCTGAGGCTTGAGATCCAACATATGATTCAGTGTCGTCAACATCGCTTCCGGATCAAATTGAGTAGGGGTGGTTGATGGCAACGCAACCTTTGCTCCAAATTCCTGTTCCAGGGAGTGGTAATAAATACCGGCGGCATCTCCCGTAAAAATCCCCTCGCTTACTTCATCAAAAACCATCATATGGTGCAATGCATGGCCCGGTGAGCTGAGAAAAGCCAATTGGCGTCCACCGCCTAAATCCAATTGGTCACCATCTAATAGCGGTTTGACTCGTTTTTCAGCAATGGCTTTGACGGGATCAAAATACTTATCGAAGGTATCCCCGTAAACGACCCGTGATCCGGTAATCAATCTCTCGGGATCAACCAAATGAGGCACTCCTTTTTCATGCACCATCATAACAGCATTGGGGCATTGTTCCATAAGCACGCCAGCACCGCCGGAATGATCCAGATGAATATGTGTGGCAATAATGGCATCAATGCTGCCCGTTGACACTTCCAATTGACTCAAGGCATCTAAAATGGCCGCATTAGATCTCGAAGCCCCGGTTTCGATTAAAACTGTTTTCTCTTCTCCTATTATCAAATAACCGGTCGCGTTATATACCTCAGAAATTGGTACCAATTCAATCTGATAAGCTCCGTAGCCCAATGATTTAACCCTCCCCATTTCTCTCTCCTAAGTTGTACTTGGATTATTCATGCTTTTTTTTTATGATAGTTTGTACATACTACGGTATTGTGTTCACCAATGATTTACAAGTTTAGATTAACCATTTGTAACGGTGCCATCAACGATGCCTAACTTAATAGTGGTATTTAATTTCGACCGCGAAATTTAGTTTATCCAAGCAACCACCGTAGCACATCATTAAATTTACAATAAGGATACTATGGATCACTACCCCGCCCGGTACTGGAAAATGCTTAGTAATGGTAAAATCCGGTGCGAATTATGTCCTCATTTTTGCAAAATGAGTGATGGTCAAAGGGGACTTTGTTTTGTGAGACAGCGTCATGGAGGTCAGTTGCGACAAATGACATATGGCAGAAGTAGTGGATTCTGCATTGATCCCGTAGAAAAAAAACCGCTCAATCATTTTTACCCCAATACCCCGATACTCTCTTTTGGCACTGCCGGGTGTAATCTCTCCTGTAAATTTTGCCAAAACTGGGATATCAGTCGCGCGGGAGAGTTTGACCGGTTGACTGCTCAGGCGTTGCCAGCGGAAATCGCTCAGGCGGCATTAGATCATCAATGTAAAAGTGTGGCTTTAACCTATAATGACCCGATCATTTATATTGAATATGGTCGCGATGTCGCGATTGAATGCCAAAAACTCGGAATTCATGTGGTCGCGGTGACCAGTGGATACATTAACGACAAAGCTCGCAAGGAATTTTTCTCATTCATCAACGCGGCCAATGTTGATTTAAAAGCATTTTCTCCCTCTTTTTATCAAGAATTAACCGGTGGCGAACTTCAAACAGTCCTGGATTCACTGGTCTACATTCGCCATAAAACCAAGGTCTGGCTTGAAATCACAACATTATTGATACCCGGAGAAAATGATAGTCCAAGCGAGTTAAACAAATTAGCAGAATGGATCATGGGGGAATTGGGACCGGACACTCCCATCCATTTTTCCGCTTTTCACCCTGATTATAAAATGACCCATCTCCCCTTAACACCGCTCAACACACTAATAATGGCCCGAGATATATCCATGGAGAAAGGGTTGCGTTATGTATACACGGGAAACGTTCATTATCCCCCCGGCGACACCACATTCTGCCCTAAATGTAATGCAAGCGTAATCGAGCGCGATTGGTATCAATTATCAGCTTATCATTTAACTCCGGAAGGAAAATGCAATCATTGTTTTGAACCCATAGTCGGACATTTCGATATCCGCCCGGGAAATTGGGGAGCGAAACGAAAACCTATCCGGATATAGCTTTTATTATCCGACTCATGTTAAAGAAATCCGATTCAACCTTTGATTTTCGCGATCAAATTTGAAGCGCTTATTCTTTTAAATAATGTCTGAGAGTTAAGTCTTTACTGCTTGAGTGATTATCTGTATACTGAGGGGAATAGCTTTCAATAAAGTGTACTTAAGGGATATATTTGGTATTCAAATTCATCAGAAATAATAATCCGCTCATCCAATTAAAATAATGATTAAACTATTAATCAGGTTTGTTAAATCCAGGTTTGTTAAATTGCTAATAAGAACTGCCGGTAGCTTGGCATCAGCTGTTATTGTGATTAGCGGATATTTGGCATTTTTGAATTTTAGTGAAAAGTATCAAAAGGATACTGATGCTGAATCAGAAGACTCCGAGTCGGTTGAAGGCGGTATAGAGGAGTAAAAAACAATTGAGATGTTTTAGTTTGATAGTGCTTTCCAATAATAACTTTTTCGATAACAATCCGGTAACTTTCCAAACTGACTCAAATGCCATTGTACAAACTTAAGAGTGGCTTGATTGGCATATCCCCCTCCTTTAATTTGCCCAAAATCACCTCTATATTTCTGGCACCATTGATCAAACTCAACATCTCTGGTGTGTTTTGCAATGATAGAAGCCGCAGCGACACTTAAGTAAGATTGATCAGCCTTGTTGACGGCTGAAATATTTTTTTTGGTGATAGGCCTGAATAAATTGTAGCCGTCCAGTACTACTGTGTCAGAACGGAGCGTATCAATGATTTGAAGTGCGGTTTCCTGTTCCAAAATATTCAGGCTTTTGGTTTGAACATAGTGGTCTATTTGGGTGGATGGGATAATCACGATATAATGTTCAAATTCATGTTTAATGCGCCCGGCGATTTCAAAGCGTTTATGCTTGCCCCTGGCATGGCTGCCATATTGCTTGGAGTCCCCGACATTCCAGGTTTTTAGCAGCTCTTGGCGATATTCCGGTACCACAACACCAGCGAGAACCATTGGGCCGAGGACAGGCCCCCTGCCAGCTTCATCAATTCCCAATTCGAGTAAATTTGGTATCAATAGTTTAAGGGTAGATTTAGATTAAGGGTAACTGTTCAGCTAATTTCTCTCTGGTGGCTCCATAGTCTCGAAGAGCTATGGAGTCTGTATGATTTTACCTTAAGACTCCGCAAAGCTACGCCATTATGGAGCCACCGTGGGCTTTAAAAGCGGATTTTTTTGTTCTGTA
>CAZJUM010000132.1:0-7269 GCA_964549175.1 uncultured Pseudomonadota bacterium
GTCAAAAACCTTGTCAAGTAAAAAATGAACTTTTTTGCACTTTTTTAATAAGTTTTGATAGATACTTTAATAGTTTGTTCCTGCTCAAAAACCGGGGAAAATGACTGATATGACACTAATAAATTGACTGCTCACTTTTTGGGACGGATAGGGTTTCGCGGTCCAATACAATAAAGGGAATCAATGTGCGGGAAGGGATGCGCTCACCGAAAACCAGGTGTTGATGCCCTAAAAACACAGCGGTTTTACCGATGATTTCAGGTTGGGGGGACAATGCGATATCAATAATACCGTCATCCATTGCCTGGGATATCGTAAGGGTGGCGCCCCATGTCACCACTTTGATTGAACCGGATAAACCCGTGTCATTCAGCGCGTTTATCACACCGATGGCACTTATACTAACGGGACAATAAATGGCATTGATATCCGGGTGTCGTTGCAACATCTCTATGGTCTGTTTTCTGGCGTTGTTCTGTAGTTCCATACTGGATCCTACTCCACCACCCGCTTTATTGGAAAAGTCAATCCCGGCGATATCGATTCCGGCGATTGAGATATTCGGATATGCCCTGAGTGCTTGCAAAAAAGCCTTGAATCTTTGGGAAATCGATTTAACATCCGGAAAAGTTGAGTTGATGTAAACCTTCCCTTTGCCGGCAATTAAATTCGCCAGACGGATGGCCAGTGCTTTACCACCCGAACGATTGTCCGAACTGACATGGGTGAAGGAGAGCTGTTTGCTTACATGTTCAGGGGGATGGATGCTTCCCATAAATTGCTCAATGGTAATCACCGAAATTTCAGGTTCTCGAATCTTTGGAAGGGAATCCAAAATACCGGTTTTCGGTGAAGTGGCAATGATCATTAAATTTGGTTGATGTTTATCAACGGCCTCTTCCACTATCTTTATTTGCTCATGAGGATCCCAACTTTGCGGATATGGTGTGACAATTGTGGTAATGCCAAGCTCAATCCCCTTTTTGCGGATCCCCTCGGCTATGGCGACATAAAACGCGCTTTTTTCCCCGGGAACATAGAGAAATTTAAGTTTCTTGTCAGCTGAATAGGCAAAGGGGGGAATCACGCCGTTCATGGTCCATATGAAAGACAGTAAAAGGGTCAGATATTTCATAAATTGAGTTTTAGCCATCTGATTAGTCATTGGTGATCTGATACTTTCGCATTTTTCGCCATAGTGTTTTTCGGTCGATTTTGAGCCTTTTGGCGGTTTGGGATTGATTGCCCTGATGTTTGGCCAGAAAATGCTCTATCAGAGTTTTCTCATATTCTTCTGTGATGCGGTCAAGTTCCTCCTGTAGCGAGTTAAGCGCTTCAAAGTCCGGTTTACTCCATCGCTTTTTCTGACTGAACACCGGTGTATATTCAATATCTTCCGCTTGAATTTCGTCACTATCACTGAGCAGGATGGTTTCATTCACCACATTTTTTAATTGCCGGATATTGCCTGGCCAATCGCAAGACCGGAGCAATGAAACCGCCTCATCGCTGAACTTTGTGATATCCTTTTTGTAGCGGATATTATAGACCTGCAAAAAATGATTGATCAAAGAGGGAATTTCACTTTTCCGGTCCCGTAACGCGGGTAATTCCATATGGACCACATTAATACGATAATACAAATCTTCCCGAAATTCCCGATCCTCCACGCGTTGCTTGAGATCTTGATTGGTCGCTGTGATAATTCGAACATCCACCGAGATGGTTTTATTTCCTCCGATCCGCTCAAAACTGCCGGTTTCCAATACTCGTAAAAGAGCGGCTTGATTGGATGACGACATATCGCCAATTTCGTCCAGGAAAAGCGTTCCGGTGCCCGCTAATTGGAATTTCCCGATTTTGGACTGGTTGGCTCCCGTAAACGCTCCTTTTTCGTGACCAAATAACTCACTGAGTAGCAGCGTTTCTGAAATTGCCGCGCAATTCAACACGACAAACGGTTTTTCCTGTCGATTTGATGTAAAATGGATATATCGCGCCAGCACCTCTTTGCCCGTGCCGCTTTCTCCGGTTATGCAGATTGGAACCGGCTTGTTTTTGATTTTATCCGCTTTGGTTTTGATGGCTATCATTCGCTCGTTGAGGGTGATAAAATCATGAGGATAGTCTCGTTTGATCAGTTCTTTTTTAAGACTTTTATTTTCTTCCCGCAGATGCTTAATTTCGATTGCCTTGCGGATTGTTGCCAACAACTTGTCATGATCAACGGGTTTCAGAAGGTAATCATTGGCCCCTTCTTTGAGTATTGAAACGGCGTCTTCCACATTGCCATATCCGGTCACCAATATAGCTATCAGATCCGGATGGATGGTCAGTAATTCACGAAATAAATCAATACCTGTTTTGTCGCCGGCTAGTCTGACATCGAGAACCACAACATCAATCTTGGTTGATTTAGCTAGCTGGATAGCCTCTTCATACTCACCGCAATCGAATACGGGGAATCTTTTTTTCAACCAATTGCGTAACCCAAATCGAATTCCCGCCTCATCATCAACAACTAAAATTGAAAATCTGGAAAAGTCTATTTCATTCATAGGGGTCGCGTTTTATAAAGGAGTCAACTAAACGCACGGGATTGTGAGTTGGAACTCGGTTCCGACTCCCGGCGTGCTTTCAACATGGATATCACCATGAGAATTGTTCACAATGCCGTAAACGACGGATAATCCCAATCCGGTCCCTTTACCAGTGGGTTTCGTCGTAAAAAATGGATCAAATATCTTTTGCAGGGTCTCATCCTCAATACCTTCTCCAAAGTCCTTAATGGAGATAAAAACCGAGCCATTTTGGGGTCGGACTTGTGTTTTTACTTCTATTTTTCCATTGACATCACTGGCTTGGATGGCGTTGGTCAGTAAATTGATGATGACCTGTTTGAATTCTTCCTGATGAATTGTTGTTTTGGGATTCGCGGGATCAAGATCAATTTTCACCTTGTTCTTTGATGAAAATGAATCAGATTTTTGATTTTTAGTATCTCCGCGTTGATATCACACTCCTGGTTCTCCGATTGATTGGTGGACGCAAAATCAAGCAGACGCTTAACAATTTCACCAATTCGCGCAGTTTCCTGTTTAATCCACCTCAGTGCCGATATTTTTTCGTCATTTTGCTCTTCCTCATTCAAATACTGGACATTGGCCAAAATAGAACTCAACGGATTATTGATTTCATGAGCGACTCCCGCGGATAGCATGCTGATGGATGATAATTTCTCGGCCTGTAATATTTTTTTCTCCAGTTCCAGCTTCTTGCTAATATCGTTAATCAGCATAACGCATCCCAGCTCTGAATTGGCTGTATGGATTCGGTATAATTTGATCTCAAAAATTTGTTTGGGACCGATTCGTTTGTTGTCGATATATGAGCTCCGATCCTTATTGACGATTTGTTTGATTTTATCAATAAGCAGATGATCGAATACCCCCAGTTTTATATCTCGAATATCCTGATGCAGGATATCTTTCTCCCTGACCGAAAACATGCTCAAAAAACCCTGGTTTACTTTTTCGACACAATAGTGATTATTGATACTGAGTACACTGGTACTGATAGAGTCAATAATTCGTTCGTTGTAATCTTTTAAAGATGAGATTTCATGAACATATTGATCCATCCTGTTTTTCTGGCGATTTAGATTTCGTAGCATGTCATTAAATCCGTGAAACAATTCCTGAATTTCCGCACTGTATTTACCTCTGATCGGATTATCGAATCGACCGCTTTTGATCTTATTCATTGCCGCCAATAGATTGCGAACAGGGTGCGTAATATTGTTGGATAAGAACCAGCTTAAAATAATGGCCAATATTGACCCGAGGATGAATACGGAAAAAATAACATTGTAGATTATGGCCTCGCTAGAGGAAAACCCCTCGGTCGATATCAGTGTTCCCAGAAATATTCGTTTAGACTGAGACTTATGATACAGACTGCCAATTTTTTTCACGATTCCATTATAACGCACATCATTAAAGGTTAAATCGGTTAATACATTGTAAAAATGATTCAGTTCATTAACATTAATACCCCGGGAAATTTTTTCTTGATTGATTTCGCCACTGGCATGAACATCATCGATATAAATAAACACTTCGGTATCAGCATTACTGACCAGCTTTGTCAGGAATTGACGATCTATGATTTTAATCAGGTACACGTTGATTTCGGAGTGTTTTTCCTGAGCTAGATTGATAGCACCGATTAATGTCAGTGTTTCATCAAATACTTTGTTCTCCAGGTAAGGATAGGATTTCCCGACCTTTGGCAAACGAGCAAATAAATCGACAAAGACGGTTTTATTGCCACTGACACTGCGAATCATTAAACGGTCATCGGTCTTGATAACAACAAAATCAACCCCTGAAGTGATCAGCAACTCTTTCACATTATCAATGATGGTTGCCAAATGTCCGATGATCTTGGTGACTTCTGTTTCGTTGGATAATTGAGAGCTAAGACGCTTGAGGATATTGTTTCGTTTTAAGGTAATCAGGTTCTTCCAAAAACGGGTTTTCCACGAGTTATAGTTATTGTACACCAGGCGGGCTTCCCGTTTCATGGCATTGACGGACACCTCTTGGTTTTGTTGATAAATAAAATAACTCAGGATCGAGACCGTTAATCCGGCTTGAAACAATATGACGCCAATGAATGAGAAAAGAGTTTTTGTAGAGAGTTTCATTGAAACAATTCAACCATACACTGATGAGTGTTCCGTCGAAAAAACCACACCGTGTTGAAAGCTTTGGTTGAAAGAAAACCCGCTTCCGCGTGAAGAACACCATTTCCGGGGATTAAATAGCTGATTAAGATGATATACGTTTTATCATACAATCATAGTATTTGAAAGGGAAGCGAAGCGGATACCTCCCCGACAAAATTAAGCAAGTTAATCAAAGGGGGGAAAATTACGGGAGGCTGATTGTTGCCTGAGTCCCTTTTCCTTCTTCACTGGTTATCTCAACACTTCCTTTGTGCGCTTCAATAATCTGTTTCACAATACTCAATCCCAGTCCGAAACCACCTGTTTTTTTGGACCGGGATTTATCCGCGCGGTAAAATGGTTCAAAAATGCTTTCCAATGCTTCCTTGGGTATTCCCTCTCCATAATCGATAATGCTGACTATGGTCGCTTCATTGGTTTGTTTGAGACTGAGTTCGACCGGTTGTTTCGCATCGCCGGAATATTTTACAGCATTCCCTACCAAGTTTTTGATGGCCATTTGGATACGCAAGCGATCCACAAATCTGGGAATGGCTTCCTTGGGTTTTGAGTATACCACCTTGGTTTCATCAAGGTTGTAATCTGCCGCGATTTGTTCCAAAAGATCGCCCAATTCACATTCCGACAAATTGATTTGACCATTTTCACTATCCAGACGCGCGGATTCCAGAAGCTCCGTTAGCATTGTATCCAACTCCTGAACATCTTCATTAATGCTTTTCTTGCCTTTGCCATCCGGGAGGAATTCCATCGCGATTTTCATGCGCGTCAGGGGGGTTCTTAATTCGTGGCTGACGTCTAGCAGAAGCTGTTCCTTGCTGCTTATAATTTCCTTCAGCCGATTAATCATGATATTGAAAGATTGTGTAAGCTGCCCCAACTCATCGCTATTCTTCACGGGCAATTCTTCGTCGAGTTTTCCGTCGCTAACTCTAATGACACCAGTCTTCAGAGCTTTTACCGGACTTAATATAATTCTGAGAATAAAATACGATATGGAGAAAATGAGGATGATTGAAAAAACCATCACAAGATTGAATCCGATCTCTTTTCTGTGTGTGAACGCGTATTTGGGGGAGATGATAAATTTGGCATCACCCTGATTGACCATCAGATACAAACGATCTTTAATAAATCCGGTTTGTAACTTAGGACGAGGTGGTCCGCGATGCCCAGCGCGATTTGGCGGGTCTTTTCTAGCTGGTTTTCCAATCCGTTTATGAAAATGAATTTGATCGGAAGAAGGAATATCATCCGCTGTTGACCACTCTTCGTCGGGGCTTTCGTAACGGATTTGGATTCCGTATTCCCTACCGATGCGCCGAGCGCTTTCCAGGTTGGGAGATTCTCCTAATTCATTGATAAATCGCCGGACGCTTGCCGTGATCAATCGGTCCTTGGCTCGACGGGAAGGATTAATGATGTTTCGTCCCATTAAATTGATGATCATTATCGACACGATAATGGCTGTGGAGAAAAATAAAATTAATAATTTTGTAAAAACGGAACGATTTCGAATCCACTGAATAGCTGTTAATTTCATACAGGATCATTAAAGAACAAGTAACCGGTTCCCCATATAGTTTTTAAAAAAACAGGATGTTTGGGATCATCCCCCAATTTTTGACGGAGTCGACTGACCAAAACATCAACCGAGCGATTAAATGACTCCCACGCGATACCCTGGACAGATTCCAGGATATGATCGCGGCTGAGAACTTTACCGGGATGATTGGCAAACAAAGACAATAGTTCAAATTCAGTCGAGGTCAGTGTAAGGGGATTTCCGTTGAGTTTGACGTCGTGATTGGATAAATTAATTGTCAGATTTCCAAAAGTCAAAGCTTCTTGCTGTGGCTTATCTTTGGTCCGTCGCAATACAGATTGGATTCTGGCGACTAACTCTCTCGGTTCAAATGGTTTTGGAAGATAATCATCAGCGCCAAGTTCTAATCCGACAATTTTATCCATCACATCACCTCTGGCGGTCAACATGATAATCGGCAGTGATGAGTTTTTGCGGATCAATTTACAAACTTCAAATCCGTCCATGCCGGGCAACATGATATCCAAAATCACCAGGTTCGGCTTTGCATCGGGGATCATCTCCATTCCCTTGGCAGGATGGGTGGCCGCAATGACTTCAAAATTAAAATTGCTTAAATAGTCGCTTAATAATTCAATGAGTTTTTCATCATCTTCGATCACCAGTATTTTTTGTTTCATTGTCTTTTTTCAGTTTGTCTGAGTTTTTTGTGTTTTGTTGATATGGCATCATGCTACCGGATAGACCTGATTGTGTTAATCACCATTTGGTAAAAATGTGTAACAATGTGTAACGAGTAAAAAAGAGTTAATAAGGGGAATAAGCGCGGGTTCTATTTGTTGGTTTGAAGAAGGAGTAACGGACTCTATTCCGGGATCACTTCTTCCAATAAAAGGACTTGGTTTTTTGAAAGGTAGCAATTGTCCGCATTATGATGGAGAACCTCAACGAAGACCAGCTTATCAACGACTGG
>CAZJUM010000133.1:0-7202 GCA_964549175.1 uncultured Pseudomonadota bacterium
GATCCCCGCATTCGCGGGGATGACAGGCATTATTGGCAAATTAGAATGTTAATAGTACATAATCAGGGAAATAAAATGGTTAGGGTAATAGAGGATGAATATCCGAGCTTTGGGGTTATCCTGCCGCAAAATGTTTTTTGAGTTTAATCTTCCTTTTGAAGAATTGCAAGGGACCTCCGGAGCATAGGATAAATCTGTTTATCCTATGTAGTTGGCATTCATAAAGAATAATGACGATCAAAACCGATCATATAAAGGCACTTCCGGATTTTTTTCGAGAGTTGAGAATCCGCTCAGAAGCGCGGGGAAGCGACACCGACTCGAGACGATTCCTCTTGGGATGATAAGGATGCAATCCCTCCGGTTCACGGAAGAATTGGGATCAGAAAAATAAGAGTAACATCCGAGTTAAACAAATCCCTGAGTTTCCGCCGTGTGAAGCCGGCATTTGAGATATCAGGAACATTTATCGCCCCTGAAACCGGAAAGAAGATTAAAAATAAAAACCCACTCCGAAAAGTCCAAACGAATCAAAAATGGGCAAATTCAGGGGGCTTTTTACCCTTTTTGGTGATGAGTTTTTAAATCCTCGCGCGATATAACGACCAGAATTTCCCACGAAAATTGAAAACCGACTTTTCGGAGGGGACTCAAAAATGAAAAAAATTCTCACAGGTCACAGCAAGCTGTTTTTTAAGCGGAGAACAAGTTTACCGTGATTCGGGAGTTATCGGAGCCGAATCAACAGCTCGATTTACTTCCGATCAAATGCCTTTGCTACCAGATCTTTGACCAATGAATCTTTAGGAATAAAGGGCAAAGTAATATGATCGGTTTCCGGGCGTGTTTCATTATAACGCATGCTGGTCTCAATGGAATTTTCGTTTCTTGCCCAAGCTCTTCTGGCGACACCACCCATGACATCCCATGGAATTGCTTGTTGAATGATCGTATCAACACGCTCACTACCATCCAGAACCATTCCGAACCCTCCGTTGATGGCTTTGCCGATGCCCACACCACCGCCATTATGAAGCGCGACCAAACTCATGCCACGGGCTGCGTTACCGGCATAGCATTGAACGGCCATATCAGCCATGATGTTGCTGCCATCCTTGATATTAGCCGTTTCGCGATATGGGGAGTCGGTTCCGCCGGTGTCATGATGATCCCGCCCCAACATGACTGGGCCAATGTTGCCGTTTCGCACCAGTTCGTTGAACTTCAGTGCGATATTCATTCTACCCAGGGCATCAGAATATAGAATTCGAGCTTTGGTTCCTACCACCAGTTTGTTTTTATAGGCATCCCTGATCCAAATATAATTGTCGCGATCCTGGAATCGACGATTGAAATCAATACATTCCATTGCTGCTTGATCCGTTTTTCGCAGGTCTTCATCTTCACCACTTAAGCATACCCAGCGAAACGGGCCATAACCGTAATCAAATAAAACGGGTCCCATGATATCTTCGACGTAGGAAGGGAAAATGAAACCGTCGATGGTATCTTTACCATTGGCACAGATTTCCGTAACTCCGGCGTCAAATACGGCTTTCAAGAAACTATTGCCATAGTCAAAAAAATAAATATCGCGATCCACAAGTGTTTTGATCAGTTCGTAATGTCGTTTGAGCGATGCATCAACTTTTTCCGCGAACAAGCTATGATCGGTGCGTAACATTTCGGTCCTTTCTTCAAAACTCAATCCTTGCGGACAGTATCCGCCATCGTAAACCACATGACACGATGTCTGGTCCGAAAGCAGATCGATCTTGATATTCTCCTGAACGGCATATTCTAGCAGATCCACAACATTGCCCTGAAACGCGATGGCGATTCCTTTTTCGTTCTCTTGGTACTCTTTGGCAGCAGCAAATGCCTCTGCGGGCGTTTTAGCGATTTTGCTCACCCAGCCCTGGTCATAACGTGTATTAACCCTGGATTCATCAACTTCAGCAATGATCCCGACACCATTGGCAATTTCCACGGCTTTTCCCTGAGCACCACTCATCCCGCCCAAACCGGAGGAGACAAATAACAGTCCGCGTAAATCGGAGTCAGCCGGAGTCCCCAATTTCTCACGAGCGGCGTTAAGAATCGTACTATAAGTACCGTGAATAATACCCTGAGGGCCGATATACATCCAACCACCAGCGGTCATTTGCCCGTAGTTGGCGACGCCCAATGCCATGGCACGGTGCCAGTTTTCCTGGTCATCAAACATGCCAATCATCAATGCGTTGGTGATAATGGCGCGTGGTGCGTGGGGATTCGATTTAAAAAGCCCCAAAGGATGACCCGATTCCATGACTAAGGTTTGCTGATCAGTTAGTTTCTCCAAATACCGTTTAATCAATTGGTATTGCATCCAATTTTGACAAACCTGGCCGGTTTCGCCGTATGTTGTTAATTCATATGGGTATAGGGCGATATCAAAATCCAGGTTGTTGTCAATCATCACCTGAAACGCTTTTCCTTCCGTGCAATTACTGGTATAGTCCTCTATCGGTTTCCCTTTTAAGTGACCTTTGGGACGGAATCGATACCCGTAAATACGGCCTCGAGTCATCAATTCCTCTATAAATTCCGCTGCCATTTCTTCGTGCCATTTTTCAGGAACATAACGAAGAGCATTTTTGAGTGCCAGTTCGCTTTCTTGTTGAGATAGTATAAAATTTCTTTTTGGCGCTCTTCGGTAACCTTTTTCAAACACCTGTTTCGGAGGGAGTTCAGGGAATATATCTTCAAGTTTAATAGTCATCGCCTTGGCTATTTGATCATTCGTATACATATGGGCTCCCTAGATTTACTGTGGCGTTGATGGATTTGGATGAGTAAAGAGAATTAAAATCAGCTGTTATAATAATTTAAACTGATTATGTACAATTCGTAACCCTTCTTCTTTGATCACCCCCTGTCATTCCCACGAAAGTGGGAATCTAACAATAAAAGCCTAAGAAACCAAATGGTTTTCCGGATCCCCGCATCCGCGGGGATGACAGGCACTTTGGCAAATTTAGGATATTAATAGTAGAGGGTCAGGTAATATGAATTACTTGCGCTGCATATATTATGTGGAAAACTGCTGTGTCGAGTTAAACATGGCATTATTAAAGTCGACTATTGATAAAAAGCTGTTTGGGACTATCAGCTGAAGACGGAATGGAGGGAAAGCAAAAAGAAGCGAAACGGACCTGCTTGTTATTATAACGGGCTTTGAATCAACGGATGTTGGACAGTTGGCCTATGATCGATTTATTCGCCGCCAATTAATCGCAAATTGACTGATCGCGTGAATGGGCTTATACATCAGAATCAATTCGGAAACGAACCGAATTATCGAATCTTTCGCAGGTTTTATCTCAAATAATTATTTTTAACCCACTCAATTAGGAAACGGACATGGCTTTAAATTTAAGAAATCGCAATTTTCTTAAACTACTGGATTTTACTTCGGAAGAGATTAGGTTTTTAATTGATCTTTCCGCTGATTTGAAAAAAACAAAATACGCAGGAATTGAACAACCACGGTTGAGTGACAAAAACATCGCGTTGATCTTTGAGAAAACATCCACGAGAACTCGGTGTGCTTTTGAAGTTGCCGCTTTTGATCAAGGTGCGCGTGTAAGCTATCTTGGACCTGGCAGTTCTCAAATCGGACATAAAGAATCAATAAAGGACACCGCTCGAGTATTGGGTCGAATGTACGATGGAATTGAGTATCGCGGATTTGCTCAGACAATTGTGGAAGAACTCGGTGAATTTGCCGGCGTACCTGTTTGGAACGGATTAACCGATGAGTACCATCCCACACAGGTTTTGGCTGATTTTTTAACCATGGAAGAGCATTCCGGCAAACCACTGAACAAAACCTCATTTTGTTATTTGGGAGATGCCCGAAACAACACGGGAAATTCGTTGATGGTGGGTGCCGCGAAAATGGGTATGGACTTTCGAGTCGCAGCGCCAAAAAGCTGTCAACCATCGGAGGAACTGCTTGAGAAATGTTTGGCAATTGCCAAAGAAACCAATGCTAAAATCATCATCACGGAAAACGTCGATAAGGCAGTAAAAGGGGTAGATTATCTGTATACTGATATCTGGGTATCCATGGGTGAATCTAAAGAAGTATGGGAAGAGCGTGTTAACCTGCTAACTCCGTACCAAGTTAACGCTAAAGTGATGGAAGCTACCGGAAATCCTAATATTAAATTTCTGCATTGCTTACCTGCTTTTCACAACCGTGAAACCAAAGTGAGTGAAAGTATTTATAAGCAATTCGGATTGGAATCCATGGAAGTGACAGAAGACGTTTTTGAGTCCAAAGCCTGCATCGTTTTTGATGAAGCTGAAAACCGAGTGCATACGATCAAAGCTGTAATGGTTGCCACATTAAGTGCTTAAAAATGAGTTCTCTTTTCAATCCCGATTTTTTAAGCTTGTCTTGATCATCCGTCGCGAGAAGAGTGGGTGAAAATGAATGGATTCACCCCAAAAGCTCGAAGAGATTCAAGTTGATTATCGCTAATCGGAAATTGCGGACCTGCTCGAATCCGCGGTTTTAAATCGTGAAATTCGGTTTGTTGTTTTGATAACTTTTGCAAGGCTTGCATGCGGCACCAGTGTGCATCGCTATCGTATCAATTCATTGGCGTTTATCCACAGTGCTTCTGAATAAACTCAGAGGGGGCGAATAGTGGTGGAAAAAGTTACCAGATCGGCACCTTGGGTTTTGTGGTGGGTTTTTAATTCAAAGCTAGTTTCCGGAAATATTCCCTTAATCTGTACTTGAAAATGATCAAAATCCCCTCTAGAATTAACATTCCCACGGATCACAGTAGATTTTTCACTAATCTGAATTTTGTCAATGTGGAGGGTGGTCACTTCATTTTTAATTTGTGATATTTGACTCAGTAGCTTCGAATTTTGATATTCCCTAAAAGCATATTTTTTATTTCTATTCTGGCGGGCTTTCAACTTATTAAGGCGTTCCTTCAAAATATATTCCGCGTTTGATTTTGAAGTACCTTTTGGCAAATATTGCGATATTAAGCCAGCATATTCTTGTTCCAAATGATTATATTGCTGATTATCCATGTACAGATTATAACCCCAAGAGATCATATATATCACAACGCATCCTGCTAAAATCGCTACAGTGGCCACTACTTTTTTATAATTTTTCTTAATTTCCTTAATCAGCGGAAAACTTGATTTTAACAAGTTAATCCGACGCTGATGATTGAGCAAAGAATCACCAAGGAGCATCGATTCGTCAAATACTGTCAGAAAACAATCATCCGGCAAATCGTCAACTCTTTCCAATAAATGAGAATCACCGATTTTTACTAAAGACCGGCATGCGGTATTCAAAGTAATTCGATCGATATTTCGGTTGACCAAAAGGATCGCGGTTATTTTTTGATTAATCAGCCCTATATATTCCTGACTAATGCTTTGATTGGGCGGGGACTGATCGGAGGGATTGATGACCGTGGAATAGTCTGTAAAAAATCCATTTTGATAAACAAACAATTTAGCGCATTTAGGTTCAATTTGCAGATAAAGCTCGTTGTTTGGATTGAACTCCGCGCAAAACTGTATATCAATCAAATTGTTTATTGATAAAATCCAGTGAACCTCAAACTTTTCACCTCTGCAAAGTTGTAGCAAATCGTCACAAAATTCTTTTCTGATAGCATAAACACCAATATCACTGGTTAACAGCTCTTTATCGATATTTAAACAATAGTCATAATAGTACTCATCAACATCATACAGCATGACCTGATCCAGCTCAAACTCAAGAATCTTAGCAATCCTGCTTTTATTCACCAGCGGTAGACGGATGTGATGATAAACCAATATATCCTGATCAAAAAAGAAATTAACTTTGTAATTGTCATTGATCTCCGACTGTTGAAAAAAGGTCGCGAGACCAGTCAAGGGGGGGATCTTTTGACCGTTTGAATCGATCAAAGAATACGAATTGACTTGAATCACGGCTTCATCGGAAAAAGCCGCGATTTTACGCTTTGTTATGAAGATATTGATCAATTGCATAAATTCTATAATGTTGAATCTCTGCTAGAACTCATTAAACTCACCCATCTGTCTAAATTTCTGATAGCGTTGCTCGATTAGCTCTTCCTGGGTCATTGCCCGCAACTCTCTGAATTGCTTTAACACATAGTTTTTAATACTTCGCAATATCTCCCGCGGTTTTGTATGAGCGCCACCAATAGGCTCGGGTATAACACCATCAATCACTCCAAATTTTTTCAAATCTTGAGCGGTATATTTTAAAGATTTTGCTGCTTCCTGAGCCCGATTTCCGTCGTTCCATAAAATACCAGCACATCCTTCCGGCGAAATGACTGAGTAAATAGAATGCTCCAGCATGAATACTTTGTTAGCAACACCCAATGCCAAAGCACCTCCGCTGCCTCCTTCCCCAACAACTATAGCAATTACCGGGACTCCTAAACCGGCCATTTCTTTTAAATTAACAGCAATCGCTTCCGATTGACCTCTTTCTTCAGCCTCAACACCCGGATATGCCCCCGGAGTATCTATCATTGTCATAACCGGAATACCAAATTTATCAGCCAATTTCATCACGCGCATTGCTTTCCGATAGCCTTCCGGATAAGGAGATCCGAAATTCCTATGAATCATTTCGGCTGTATTTCGACCCTTTTGATGACCCGCAATCATAAAAGGTTGCCCCTCTATTTTACAAAAACCACATACTATTGACGGATCATCCCTAAAGCATCTATCTCCATGCAACTCAACAAAATCGCTAGTACACTCATCAATAAAATCCAAAGTATATGGTCTGGCACTATGTCGAGCCAGTAAAGTTTTTTCCCAACTGTTGAGTTTCGAGAAAACCTCCACTTCCAGTTGTTTGGCCTTGTTTTCCAGTTCTCTGATCTCATCTGCCAAACTAATGTTTTCATCATTTTGCAGTGATTTCAACTCTTCGATTTTATTTCTCAGAGCTATTATAGGCTTTTCAAATTCAAGTATATTCATTCACGGGTCTTTTTTATGTTTGTTTTCCGGTAACTGTTCAGCTAATTTCTCTCTGGTGGCTCCATAGTCTCGAAGAGCTATGGAGTCTGTATGATTTTACATGAAGACTCCGCAAGGCTACGCCATTACGGAGCCACCGGGGGCTTTAAAAGCGGATT
>CAZJUM010000134.1:0-7198 GCA_964549175.1 uncultured Pseudomonadota bacterium
GAAAGGGATATTGCTGCTTAACTTTTTTGAACACAACATTTGACTATATCTCAAGTTGGATTTTTATGAGGCTTTTTTTCAGTATACCGATCAACTAATCAAGGACGGACATCATGTGATCATTGCGGGTGATTATAACACCGCACACAATGAAATCGATCTGAAACACCCCAAACCAAATTCAAAGCGATCCGGTTTTTTGCGCATAGAAAGAGATTGGTTGGATAATATTGTCTCAAAAAATTATATTGATACTTTTCGTCACCTATATCCGGAAACTGTGAAATACTCCTGGTGGAGTTACCGCATGAATGCCAGAAAAAACAATACCGGCTGGAGAATTGACTACTTTTTTGTTTCTGAGGATATTGTCAAAAACGGGTGGCTGAAAGATGCCACCATTGAAAATAACGTTTTTGGCTCGGATCATTGTCCGATCGGATTGGTGTTGGAAATTTTGTAATAACCAGTATTTGATCTGACAGTTATTTCACTTTGAGAATAAAAAATGTCAGTTCGCTTAAATCTGCCGTATTTAAATTAACTGGCTTCTCCGTCCGGATCCTGTTTGCCTGAAAGAAGAGTCTTCTTTGGAGTTCTGCCGCAGCACATCTTGCCTCGGTGTGCTTTTTTCACTGTGGTGCTTAATCCAAACATCTTAATCAGATTGAAGCTCATCAAGGGTTTTGTGAATCGCTTTCCTGAACGCAAACTGATAAAATTCTTTCCATATCGTGCGATAAAACCTTGAACACCACCGGGAAACAATGATGCCCTGTTTTCTCAGCTTATTGCCCGTTCCAAATAGGCTAGGGGATAGTCAATGGCCATCTCACAGACCACTTTTTCAGTCTGCTTGTCCACTCCGTTTTTTAGATCAGGCTTCCTCCCGATCTTCTCAATCAGGTTTTCAACGCCACCTTCAACGACCAACTGCTTGCATCTGTAAAAAATATCTCCGGAAAACCTATGACCTACTGCCCGTGAGATGCTTCCAAGCTCTTCTGCCAGCTTTAGGAACCCGACTTTGTTCTTTATGATTTTGTCTGACCCGTAATGGAAATTATGCTCAAGATTTATTTCAGTTTTCCTGATATTAAGTTATAGGTCTTTTTCTGCTTTAATTCATAAGAGGGAATTATTTCTATAGCTTTATCTCCTCCCCCAAACTCAGTAAAGCATCCAAAAGTAGCAAATTATTACTTATAATATATTGACAGCTAAAAGCATTACAGGCACAATTTCATTCCTATCAAATGATACATTTCATATTTTCATAATTTAGAGTAAATTCATGTTAAACGGACTATTGGGTAAAAAACTTGGAATGACGCAATACTTCACCGAGGAAGGTGAATGCATTCCTGTTACAATAATTCAAACGGGACCGGTTACGGTTATCCAAAAGAAAACAAAAGAAACTGACGGATATGATGCTGTTCAGGTAGGATTTGAGAAAATTGCGGGAAATAAAATTAAAAACGTCGTCAAACCAATTAAAGGACATTTCAAAGAGCAAACACCCGCTCGATATCTAAGAGAGTTTCAAGCGAGAGATATGAGTTCAGTTGAAGTTGGTCAGAAAATAGACATTGAGATATTTCAGAAAGGCGATATTATTGACGTTTTAGGCACTTCTAAGGGGCGAGGTTTCACAGGTGTAGTAAAGCGACACAATTTCAGGGGTGGATGTGACAGCCACGGACACCGATTTCACCGCGGAACAGGGGCCATCGGACAAAGTGCTTCTCCGGCAAAAGTCTTTAAGAATAAAAAAATGGCCGGACAACACGGTAACGCGCGAGTTACTGTGCAAGGTCTGAAAGTTATTGATATCGACAAAGAGCTTAATGTGCTATTAGTTAAAGGCGGAATACCGGGACCGAACGGGCGCCTGGTTGAGGTTAAGAAAACAACAAAAAGTTAATCCTGAGCTAGAAGCCTGATCCACCTTTTTATCTTCGCCCACAGCGAAGATAAAAAAATCTCACCGCACTTCAGAGTCCTGATCGCTCAAATCCTATGCCCATCCAAAATCAGTCAGATCAAATGAAATCGTACTCATTAGTGGCATTGATGCCTAAGTCTGTTTTATCATAGCCGGATAATTGCGCCGGATTAGCGTGCCCGGTGATTTTCATAATATCGGTATCTTGTACTTTTAACTCTTTCAACCGTGTTACCAGCGTTACCCTCAACACGTGTGGCGTAATTCGAAACGGAATTCTTGCAAGTACCCCGGCTTTGGAAAAGGTACGATCAAGTTGGTAAGGAGAAATCCGGTTTCCGTTTCTAGTAATAAACACAATACCGGCGCGCTTTTTTAAATAATCCCCCAGTTCATTCATAAATACCTCAGGATAGTTGATCACTGTCTGTTTGATGACTCCGCGAGTTTTTGATTGCTTAAAAGTTATCCGATTATTTTCAAAATCGATATTTTTTCTTTCTAATGCTAACACTTCTCCCTTTCGTTTACCCCCCTGCAAAATTACTTTTGCGATCAAATAATCTCGATAATTGATTTTCTTTAATTCAATAAAAAAATTTATAGTTTGCTTTTTGGTAAGGGTTGGAGTCTTAACTTTATCTCTGATTTTGAAAAACGTTTTACTAACCCCTTCTTTGTTGGAGATGGCTTTGTTAATCACACCTTGTGTTCTTCTTTGTAAAAAAGCGGTAAAAGAAATATAACCGGCTGCCCGCGCCTGGCGAGTTGCTTCACTCCACCGAGGCAACAATTTAATTTCATCAACTTTGGACTCATGATTGATCAGTGCGAAATACTGAAGATCCCAATTGGGATCCACTAATCCCAAATCCATGATTCGATTAAATCCGGATTGATAATTTTTTTTTGTCAGCAAAGGCAAAGTTCGGTACCAAGCTTCCAAAGCACTTTGAACAGTAATTTGCTTGAGCTGAGTCCAAACTGTTTCTTTTTTTTCCGAAACGACTCGGAAATAATTCCCTGACGAAACATCATTATCGGAAAAAGGATTCAAAATTTCGTTTTTCATACTGAAGACTGAATAAAGTGAAAAATTTGATGTTTTTGTAGATATAACTTCAATTATACATACATGTCAATTAATTTTTTGGATATGTGAGAAATTGATTTTGCCAGAAACCCAAAATATTGAAAAATCAGTGTTAAAATTTAAAATTGGTATTTCAAACACAAAACATTAATAGGAATAGTTTTTTTTGTTTTACCCTCATATTTTAAATCATTTTTTTTGCGATATCTCTTAAAAAATGCTCTCAAGCCAAGATGAAAATGAAAACATGCCAAACCAAGCCAAAAACGGGTCAAGAATTTCCAGTCAAATGAACGTCAAACTGTTACTATTAAATCTTTCGTGGGGTTTATTTAACAATTTTTTAATAACTTAGATTGATTTTTTCTTTTCAATCGTTTATGGCTATATGAGTTCAAGTACTTTGAGAGAAGTGACTTGGATGCGGAGCAGCTATCGGTAATAAAGCCATATGCGCAAAAGGTCTCAACGGAATTTAGGGGGGTATTCGCTTCATTGCCTTGAATTTTATTGTTATTGATTTATATTCCGCATAATTAGATAGTTAAGCTATATTGGCATATTGACGCGAATTGATTAGAAAATAATCAGGCATCACTTAAAAGCAGTTATGTAGCTTTATTAATTCACGAAGGTATGTGCCCTTAAAATAATCGCGATATTTGAAAAAATAGTGAAGCGGATACCCCCTCGTGTATATGGTTTTATTTGAAATTTTCCGGAGTTGGTAAACATCTTAAGGTTTGCCAAGACTTTCAATTCATTTCAAAGGAAAGCCTTATGAATAAAGCAGAACTGATTAAAAAAGTTTCCAAGAAAGCAAATGTTAGCAAGGTAATTGCCGAGAAAATCCTGAATGCGACTCTTTCTAGCATTCATGACGAATTAGCTGATGGCGATAATCTAACACTTGTTGGATTCGGCACATTTTCTGTTGTTAACAGAGCCGAACGAACTGGCCGAAACCCGCAGACGGGAGAAGCCATTACCATACCAGCCAAAAATATCATTAAGTTCAAGCCAGGTAAAAACCTAAGTGAAGCCGTAAACTGATACGACTAGGCGGATTGCTTCAGATCGTACAAGAGTTCCCAAATTTATGCTGAATGACGACCAGTAGTTACTCACATTAAGCATGAAGTGTTAAGAACTCAACCATTAGAAGTCCTCCGAGAGAAAAAATAGGCCAATTTGAATTTATACCCAGACAAGATTCAAATTGGCTTTTTTTATGCTTTTTTAAAAGACTATTGGCGGACATATTTAAACCGCAAGAACAAAAGCCAAGGAAATTATACACCTCGCGAAGCGGGTAGTGTATGACAAACTGTGGGTGAGATAAGGGGGGTTTGGCCAGGGTTTAGGAAAACGGAAGTTTGGTGGCGGAATGGTCCAAGTATGGCCATTCATATTTGAATCATATGAAAATTTGAGCGGGTGTCAAAATGACTTATTCTCACTTGAAACCCCAGCTTCATCAAAAGAGGCCATTTCTCTCATAATGCGGCAGGCGGCGTCAGCCATATCAATAGCCAAAGCGGCCCCGGTACCTTCCCCGAGACGCATATTGAAGTCGATCAAAGGCTTTAAGCCCATGTAGCGAGCGGCTTCTTTTTGGGCTTTTTCAACAGATTGATGGCCTAGTATTAAATAATCTTTGATGTCAGGATTGATCAGATACGCACATAAACCCGCAGCCGTTGATATTAGTCCATCCAAAACGATAGCTGTTTTTTGAGAAGCGGCAGCTAGCGCCCCACCGGTGATTCCTGCTAACTCTAATCCGCCTATTTTGTGGAGTAGATCCAAACCATCAGAGGGATCGGGATTATGAAATGCCAAAACACGGTCTATCACTTCGATTTTGCGCGCCAGTCCTTTGTTGTCCACTCCGGTACCTCGTCCGGTAATTTCAGAAGGTGATATTCCTGTCACCTGGCAAACTATCGCGGTAGCCGAAGTTGTATTTCCGATTCCCATTTCCCCCAAACCGACTATATCGATTTTTCGGTTATTTTGCTCATCAAATATTACATCCATGCCCGATTCGATTGCTTGAACGGTTTCCTTTGGGGTGAGTGCTGGTTCGATCGCAAAATTTTGGGTGCCGTAACGGACCTTTTTGGGGATTAAAACCGAATGCTTTTCAAAATCGGCATTTACCCCCATATCAACGATTTTCAGGTCGATTTGATTGTGGCGACAAAGCACATTAATGGCTGCTCCTCCTTTTAAGAAATTTTCAACCATTTGTCTGGTAACTTCCGCAGGATAAGCGGAAACCCCCTCTTCGGTGATGCCGTGATCTCCGGCAAAAACAAAGAGAGATTTTTCTCTCAGTCGTGGATTTAAATCGTTTTGAATTAAGGATATTTGGAGCGCTAAATCCTCAAGTTTTCCTAAAGCACCTCGGGGTTTTGTTTTGTTGTCGATTTTGAACTGGGCAGCGGCACGAAGTTGTTTGTCCACCGCCTGGATTTTATTGAGTCGTGATTGATGAAATGTTGAAAAATCGGCAGTAACAGTTGAAATTATTACGCTGGTATTGTCGGTTGATTCTTGACAGCATTGAAATGTATCGCTTTTATTGGTTTGTCGCGGGGTGGAAAAATCTACAATGTATTTATAAGCCTTGCCTAACAGCACCTTGGATAGACAATCATTGACTTGGTTAGGGAAAATATAATCCTCGATTAAATAGCGTATCGCACCTTGTTGATTCCTAATAACGGGAAGTGCATCGATCATATTTTGTTTGGTTAAACCATAGGCTCCTTTGGATTCATTTTCTTTATAATGCAGTCGATTGAGTAAGTCGGTTTCGATGGTTTGGTTCTTTTTTACCCCGTTAAAAAACGTCAAACGGTCCCTTTTTGCCAAACTCACAGCACATGGTGCAGAGGCGGTGTAATCGGGACAAGCGTTTATCGCCAGATCAAATTCGCTTTCTTTTGTGTCTTTTGCGCATTGAATGCTGGTGTGCTGAAAGAACTCAAAACCTTTTTGAATTTTCTCTTCATTCTTTTCAATAATAAGTGGGTGGGCTGTTTTTTCCAGGCAGGTCAGTGCCGCAATCAATCCTAACATTCCACCACCGTAGATAATTACTCGATCTTTGGACTTGAGATTGGCTTTGGCAAAAGCATTGAGTGTACATCCTACAAGGTCAGCGAAACAAGCCAGGTCAGAGGGAATGTCATCGGGGACAGGTATCAGAGCATAATCCGGAGCTGAGACTTGGCTGGCAAAACCACCGTCGTGATGAAATCCCATGACTTTAATTTCCTCACATAGGTTTCCGCGACCGCTCATGCAATCGCGACAAGATCCGCAGCTTTGCCCAGGCCAGATAGCATAGCGTTGTTTCGATTGATCCCGCGCAACTACCTCATGCCCCATAACCCGGGGGAATACAAGGTCTTGATGGCCTTCATTCCACATCTTCGCATCCGTTTCGCAGATGGCACAATGCAGAACTTCCAATTGTTTTTGTTGCTCTTTCGCTTTTTCCCGCGAAGCGGCATCAATCTCTAAACGCTTCAATCCAGTGAGTAAAAGTTTCATAACGCGTGATGGTTAGATATGATGTTTGGCAATTTTATTTATGGGAATCAAAAAAAAAGCTCTCTTGCAAGTATTAATCGACAAATTGAAGCAGTAGTTTGATGATTCGGTTTTATCGTCTGAGTATCGGTTTTACAATTTCCAATTGACTGATAGGAAAAGTACTGGCTTTGTCCGGCTGGTAAACACATCATCTTCATTTTGGACACGGATGTATTGTTCATCCGCTTTCATAATGGGCGGTTCCAAGGATTCAGGGACTTTTATTGCGGGTTCCTCAAACCATTTCAAGTTGCCTAGTCCTTGTTACCGATCTCTATTTTGAGTTTGTACCCATCGCTTGAAGTTCTCATAAGCAGAAGCAATGTTCCACTGGTCTTATCGATACCATCCTGAATTGATTTTGTTTGATCGGCAATATAAAATATTAATCCGGCGTTGAGCACTGCCGCATAAGGCCATGCCCCGGCGGTTTCACCTTTGGCTGTTAGCGCTGCTAAAAAAAACCGTGTTGCGTTTCACCTTTAAGTGTCTGATCAACGAGATATAGTCAAATGTTGTGTTCAAAAAAGTTAAGCAGCAATATCCCTTTC
>CAZJUM010000135.1:0-6066 GCA_964549175.1 uncultured Pseudomonadota bacterium
AAAACCTTGTCAAGTAAAAAATGAACTTTTTTGCACTTTTTTAATAAGTTCTGATTAGATACAAATCAACAATGGATTGAAGCTGTAACCGGAATCAAATTCAATACAGGACTGATTATGACAGAAGTATTTATCTGTGATTCGATTCGAACACCTGTTGGTCGTTATGGCGGGGGCCTCTCATCCGTACGAGCCGATGATTTGGCGGCTATTCCCCTAAAAGCATTAATGGAAAGAAATCCTGGTATCGATTGGGAAGCGGTTAATGATGTCACTTTGGGATGTGCCAATCAAGCAGGCGAAGATAATAGGAATGTGGCACGCATGGCAGTATTACTTGCCGGATTACCCCTGTCGATTCCGGGGTCTACGGTCAATCGATTATGCGGATCCGGCATGGATGCGGTCGGATCAGCGGCACGTGTGATTAAATCGGGTGAAGCGCGGTTAATGATCGCGGGTGGCGTGGAGAGTATGTCGCGCGCGCCCTTCGTGATGGGAAAAGCCACGACCGCGTTCTCAAGAGCAGCTGAAATTTTCGATACGACCATCGGTTGGCGATTTATCAACAAAGCACTGGAGCAGCGATACGGAACCGATTCCATGATTATGACTGCTGAAAATCTAGCTAGAGAATATCACATCAGCCGTGAGGATCAGGATAAGTTTGCCTTATGGAGCCAGGAAAAAGCAGCCGCCGCGCAAAAAGATGGCCGACTGGCTGAAAAAATCGTGCCGGTATCTATACCTCAACGCAAAGGTGACCCGATCATTGTGGAGCATGACGAACACTTAAGACTCACGCCGTTGGAAAAATTAGGCCAATTACGATGCGTTAGCGGCGCCAATGGCAGTATTACCGCAGGGAATGCGTCTGGTGTCAATGATGGTGCAGCCGCTGTAATTCTGGCCTCGGAAGATGCCGTGAAACGCTTCGGTTTAACGCCGAAAGCCCGAGTATTGGGCATGGCGACAGCCGGAGTGCCGCCTCGTATTATGGGAATCGGGCCCGTACCAGCAACCAAACGCTTGTTGCACCTGATTAATATGAAATTGGACAATATGGATATTCTGGAATTAAATGAGGCCTTTGCCGCTCAGGTATTAACATGTACTCGCGAACTGGGACTGGCTAATCGTGATCCGAGAATCAATCCTCAAGGTGGCGCGATCGCTCTGGGTCATCCCCTGGGCATGAGTGGTACACGCATTATTATTGCGGCGTTAGCTCAGTTGGAACGATCTGATGCCCAAAATGCTCTTTGCACTATGTGTATTGGAGTCGGACAAGGTATCGCCATTGCTTTGACAAAAGCTTAACCCAGATAAACCAGATATTTACCTTTAAAATATTTTTCTGCTCCAAAAACACAGAAAATAGCTTAAGTTATCAATACAAGCTCATCAAATCAAAATTTCGTTTCCTCTGAGAGTTTCCCAAATGCTCAATTTGAATAAATTTCGTAGCTATTCAGTAAAAAAAATAACGCGTATTTGATTTGACACGCTCTTTATAAGAAAACACTAATACTAAACCTGTTTCAGATTTTACGAGTATTAGGGATGATGAGGCGATTGTCGGACCAAAAGCTATCTTTCAACATCTTCCCCAAATAGTATCGGAACACGGGAAGCTCTTGTTCTTCCGCAGTTTTTCTAATATGGGCTGATTGACTCGATAAAGACATGTTTTTGTTGTAGTGTGTGTCACAAAAGTTGATTTCACGAAATAGGATCCGCTTCAGGAATTGTTTCCTTTTCGCGGATCTGCCATAAAAGGAGGAATCTGTAACATGAAAACAAACCGGAGGCTCGTTTATGGTGCTATTGCCGCTTTTGTTATAGCTGCGGGGTTGTTTGTTTATCTTGTGAACGCGTCAAAAGCATTATCATATCTTTCCGCCGATTCCAAAGCATGCGTAAATTGCCATGTCATGAATACCCAGTACGCAACATGGCAGCATGGCTCTCATGCCCAACGGGCAACATGTGTTGAGTGTCATCTCCCGTCAGAAGGCTTTTTTAATAAGTATTTGGCGAAATCCAGGGATGGCTGGAATCACTCGGTCGCTTTTACGCTAAATACATACGCTCACGCCATTTATATCAGTGATGACGGTGCCAGGCGGGTTCAAGCCAATTGTCGTTCTTGCCATGAAAAAGTGGTTGAGAATATGCTTGCCAATACCAGGCGATATGAGAACGCGAATATAGGGATTAAACCGGTTGATCGTAAATGCTGGGATTGTCATCAAGATGTTGCTCACGGTAAAACCAGAAGTTTAATAACCACACCATATGCCTTAGGTGTTAGGGCGATAGCACAATAAAAGGAGGAAAAAATGAATAAGTTCAAATTGTTACTCGCCGCTTCTTTGGCAGCGATTATCGCTATGGGATTGTTGGGTATTTCGATTGCGAACAAAAAAGATGAGCGGGATGCGATCAACTCCAGCCCTGTTGTTAAAGCAAATGGTGTGGAATCGCGCAGCGAGGTATGGCGACAATATTATCCGAGACAATACGATTCTTGGAAAAAAACCAGCCAAAACGATACCATCATTGATATGATCGAAAAAAAGCCGCAATTGGCGATTTTATGGGCCGGTTATGGATTCGCTAAAGATTACAATACCCCTCGTGGTCACTTTTACGCGCTACAAAGTAATCAAAACACCTTGCGTACCGGAGCCCCTGTGGACAAAAAAACCGGTCCTATGCCCACCGCATGTTGGACATGTAAATCACCGGATGTACCTCGCTTGATGGATGAAGTCGGTGAAAAAGAGTTTTTTACCGGTAAATGGGCCAAATATGGGGATGAAATTGTCAATTCCATTGGCTGTGGTGATTGTCATGACAGTAAAACAGCCAATTTAAAAATTACGCGGCCACACTTGAAAAGGGCCTTGGAATACAGTGGGGTAAACCTCAAGTCCGTCACACATCAGGATATGCGTTCTTTGGTTTGCGCTCAATGTCACGCGGAATACTATTTTAAAAAAACCAAATGGACGGATAAAGATGGTCAAGAAAAAACGACTGAAATCGTCACATTTCCTTGGGACAGCGCGATGAGTGCCGAAGTCATGGAAAGCTATTACGATGAACGGGAATTTAAAGACTGGACCCATAAATTTAGTAAAACGCCGATGCTCAAAGCACAACATCCGGGATATGAAATTTACAAAACCGGTATCCATGCCCGTCGCGATGTGTCTTGCGCGGATTGCCATATGCCGTATAAGCGAGAAGGCGCCATTAAGTATACCGATCATCATATCCGGAGCCCGCTGGACAACATCGCCAATACCTGTTTGAGCTGTCATCGCGAAAGTGAAAAAGAGCTCAAAGATGTGGTTCATCGAAAACTTGAGCGAAAAGAGCAGCTGATGGAAATTGCCATGGACAATCTGGCCAAAGCACACCTGGAAGCGGGAAAAGCTTGGGATCTTGGTGCCACCGAGGACGAAATGAAGCCGGTATTGGCTGATATTCGATCCGCTCAGTGGACCTGGGATTACTCTATTGCCAGCCATGGTTCGTTTTACCACGCACCGGAAGAAACATTACGACTGCTTTCAATATCCAATGAAAAAGCACAGCAAGCGCGATTGAAATTGGTGAGGGTCTTAGCCAAACATGGTGCCATCGATTATATAGCTCCCGATTTTTCAACCAAGGAGAAAGCTCAGGAGTTGGCCGGTGTCCCCTTCAAAATACTGGCCGCGGAGAAAATGAAATTCAAGCGCACTTTGCTGAAAGCGTGGACCGATGAGGCAATCACTCAAAAGAAATTGATTCCAAGTGTCCGTGAAGGTATGAGCGACAATACCTCCTATCCGCAAAACTAAGCTCTGCCCATTGAGTCTGGTCAATACATAAACTTATTGGTCAGACTCATACCATGTTCACAAAAAATAGTCCGGTTTATCCGGTTAAGCTGTACTTTCACTTTCATCTGACTTTGCTCAGTGAAATGTAAAACGGAGAAAAATCCAGGTATTTTCGGTCAGAAAAAAAAAGTGTAACTGACGATGTACAATTCGTAGCCCTTTTTCTTTGATCACCCCTGTCATTCCCACGAAAATGGGAATCTAACAATAAAAGTCTAAGAAACCAAATGGTTTCCCGGATCCCCGCATCCGCGGGGATGCAAGGCATTATTGGCAAATTTAGGATGTTAATAGTAGATAATCAGGAAAATGTAAACTGAGATTTGAAGGATGCCCATTCAATAAAATGATCAAATAATAGTTTGTGTGATCTCCGCGATTGAGCATTTGAAAATCATTCAATTTAAAGTCTGCCAAATTGAGGGTTTCGCGCTGACAATGCACAGGCATTATTAAAACTGATTGGATGGATACGGCATCAGGTCTTGGTTTGTAATACCTGTTTAACCCAACTGCCTCAGATAAATCGGGTTTTGGGCAATTTCAAAAGGGCTAAAAATCTCATATCATATCAACAGATTGAAAATCTCTCACTAAATAAGGAGACTGCCGGAAGAGTGGTTGTATCAGTCAGAATGCTGTTTGTTGACGCTTGAAGAATCGATTGTCTCTATGATCTGACCAATACCTTTTTCGAAGGAACAGGCAAGTACAACTCAAAAGTTGTACACTATCCACTTCGCGGGTAGTGTATGGCTGACGAAGTTGGGGTAAGATGCTATTGTTCAAAACACTCGTCCAAAACCTAAAATCTAAGATACCCTGTGCTGCTAATTCATCTAAAGGCCATAATCCTGGGCATTGTTGAAGGTCTTACCGAGTTTATTCCTATCTCTTCTACCGGTCATATGATCCTGATCGGTGATATCATTCAGTTCACAGGGGAAAAAGCCTCCACGTTCGAGGTGTTTATTCAATTAGGAGCTATCCTGGCCATCGTAATTATTTATAAAAAACGTTTTATCGGTTTGATCCCGTATCCGACTCCGGGAAAAACAATTTTCAACCAACTACCGGATGACAATGCCATCCTGACAGTTCGCCATATCATCGTGGCCATTGTCCCTTTTTTGATTGTAGGTTTCTTAATGCATGGAGTGATTAAGGAGCATTTGTTCAATCCCGTCACCGTAGCTATGGGCTTGATAGTTGGAGGAGTTTTAATGATCATCGTTGAGTGCCTGTCCGTTAAAAAAACTGTGGAGTCGGTCGATGATTTGTCCCTTAAGCAGTGCTTCCTCATCGGACTAGGACAGTGTTTCACAGTCTGGCCGGGAATATCACGATCAGGTTCTACCATGATCACGGGATTGCTAATTGGTGTAAAACATAAGCCGGTGGCAGATTTTTCATTTATCATCGCCGTTCCCGTTATGTGCGCCGCGGTAGGCTATGATATGTTGAAATCATTGAAGTTTCTGGAAATCTCCGATCTATCCTATTTTTTGATCGGATTTCTGATATCCTTCATAGTTGCCCGGGCTTCAGTAAAATGGTTCCTTAAAGTACTCACCACCATCAAACTAATCCCCTTTGGTATTTATCGAATATTATTGGGCAGTCTGGCGCTGTGGTATTTTTATTATTGAAAAGAGATCTGTTTTACTCCATTTTAAAATTGACAAGTCATCGAGGTTTCTCTAGTTCTATTAACTGACCGAGGCGTAGCGCAGTCCGGTAGCGCACATGTCTGGGGGACATGTGGTCGCTGGTTCAAATCCAGTCGCCTCGACCAATCATATCAACAGCCTATCCGATACTTCAGTAAAGCGAATCACCTCCCAACCCACTACCGGCACACCAATCGGCACACTAAAATATACAGATCAATCTTCCTCTCAATTTATCCAAAGATAATCAGCACTTCCGAGATAATTGTTTTTTGCGCTATTCAAGAAATTTGACATTGTGACCGTTTTCAAAACAGCACACCGAGGGGAATTACATTTTCAAAAGGAGGGCGTTGGTAATTAAGGTTTCTAATTCCGACCAATTTTCAGAATTACCTTGGTTGATATATGGAGTGAGAATTATTTCGAGATACCGGTAAGAGTATTCTGAAACTCACGATACTTGAACATAATGACAAAACCTACTGGTATATCGGCGG
>CAZJUM010000135.1:6076-7185 GCA_964549175.1 uncultured Pseudomonadota bacterium
GGCGGGAATAACGATCTCACGGGGCTATTCCGATCACTTTTACAAGAACAATTTGATTCATTCAAATGCTCAATCGCCAACTCATCCCCTTATTTGGCAGAAGCAATACATTTACTGCATTTCATGGTGCGATCCAATAAAGTCGTATTTCAGGAAACTGTAAGAAAAACATGCTCATCTTCGCGAATTAATGAATCCCAGCTTAAAAAAATACAGGAAATTCATTATCCAGAATATTGCAAAATGCTTGGTACCACTCCGCACCAGCCCGGCTATGAATGGATTGGAGAAGGATTACGATTATTGGAATCATATTTACTGGATGCTGGTGAATATACCTATTTTCTAAACTCTCTCCGTCGAGAGTTTTCATTATGCCTGAGGACCAATGAACCATACGAGTCAGTATTCTCTAATGAGAATGCAGTATATTTTCATAATGTTGACAAGAAATTTGGTGAATTCTCAAATTACTCAGATCATCCAATCTTTTGCGATGGTATCATTTGGCGAACCGTTGAGCATTATTATCAGGCTCAAAAATTCAGCGACCATAAAATAATAGACCTCATAAGAGCGGCACAGTCCCCTGTAATAGCAAAAGAGATTGCGACGTTAAACAAAGAGTGTATTAATGATAATTGGGATACTTCCAAGAAACAGGTCATGCGTAAAGCAGTCCGAGCAAAATTCATGCAGCACCCTGAACTGAAATCGCTATTACTTTCCACCAATGCAAAGCAATTAGTCGAATTTAGTGCAAACGATAATTATTGGGGTGATCCAGGAGATGGCTCTGGCCAGAATAATCTTGGAAAAATTCTAATGACACTGCGTGACCAATTAAAATCATAAAACGATAAAAAAATGTGTGGAATCTTGTTTATAAATGGAAGCAATCCAGAATCAGTATTAAAAGAATGGGCCAAAAGTCTAAATCATCGAGGACCTGATCGAACTGGTGATTATCTCAAAAACAATATCGGAATGGCTTTTACTCGATTGTCAATCAATGATCCGTCCCTTCTAGGCGATCAGCCATACCATCATGGCGATCGAGTTATAGTTGATTCTTGTGTTTGAGAGTGAAGTGGCGTACCCCTTTGTTT
>CAZJUM010000136.1:0-7179 GCA_964549175.1 uncultured Pseudomonadota bacterium
AGGGTTAAACTGACGCGTCTCTATCCGTTAATTAATACTTGACATGACACTAGACTGTTTTTTGTACTACATCCAGGTGGTTCAAAAATATGGGTCCATTATAATTAGCATACAAGAGTTCCGGTAATTGATCTAAGGTGAGTGTTCATTGTATCAAAATGTCTCTCCGGCAAGCTTCCTGACTTCTTATCCACCTGACAGGAAATGAGCTGAGCAGTTACCAACAAACCACTTTTTTAGCTTTTAACAAGTAAGGGTGGGGAGTTTTATAGTTGTTGGGAGTATGAGTAAGAAAACCACCGATATTGGCACACAGCGGTTTATAGAACTTAGAGAAAATTGGCGGAGGCGCGTGGGAATCGAACCCACCCGAGACTGTTTTACAGCCCCGCGCACGGTTTTGAAGACCGGGGAGCCCACCAGAGACTCATCCACCTCCACTTAAACACTGAAATATCCGGAATGAGTGACCATAAATCTGACATTTTCCGGGGTCTTTGAAGAGGTCTGAAATTAGAAATAGAGAACTGCCGTTATTCCTAAAGTAGTTGTATCATACGCGTTTGATCCCGCAAATACGCTTTTGTAGTAAAATCCTGTTTCCCATGGCAAATCAACCGAACCGTCTTCCAGTTCATTCAGATTGCCAAAATTCAATGAGAAAAAGTAAGAGTGTGCCAAATAACCATCTTCTTGATCTTCCTCTCCAATAAGTGTTTTGGATTGATCGATGATTTCAACCCCTCCGCCATATTGCCATTCAGCGGAGTGGGAATATACTGACAAGCTTGTTTTCCGTGCGTTTCCTCTTTTAATTGTTTCCTCATTTCCGGCGGAATCGTTTACTTTCCCATCGAAGGTAATCTGTTCAAAGTATTCAAGCTTTGTTCTGAGATTGGATTCTATCGCGTATATCATCCATCGCAAAAACATTGTTAGCTCTCTGCACCCGGTTCCCAGCGGCAACTTTTTCGCATCGTTGTAATTATAGGAAGCGTTATCGTGGTTATATGTCATTCCGACTTGCAGATCATGCTCATCGGTGTACACCCAACGATTTTTAAACCTAAGTTCTACATCACCCATGCCGCTAACGGATGCTGACTGGTGAGCCTCGATAAAGGCGCTATTGTTTCCGGTTTTGTCAAACAAAGAGTCAGCATTTCTTATTTTTGTATAATACGGGACTATAAGTGCGAAATTGTATGACGGGGAGTATCCGTATTGCAGTGTTATCGACTGTTCTAACGTTTCTTGGGTAATGCTACCGGAAATATCACCAGAGTCGAGACCGGCTTTATTGAGTTTTCGTTCAATAATTGAATCCTTACTCCTGCCGCTTTGGTAAATATTGTTTTGGTCCGATCTTGAGTAAGCGTATTTTACCAGCCAACTGCCTTCAGGCAGGAAGTCAATACTTTGCGCTGACACTGAACCTGTTGACAATAAAACAATTATTAGTGCTCTTAGAAAATGATTCATTGGTTTGAAGGTGTGAATCATTAATGGATTACCAACTCCAAAGATATATTGGTAAGGTAAAAATAACATCACTTATGGCTTTTGAACTTTTGTGGAACGGGCCGAGCCTGATGTTTCACAAGATTAACAGACGCGAATTACACGCTGTGTTAATCTACTTCTTGTACCGATATAAAATTGTGATCAATAAGATCCCGGATCACTTTTTCAATGGGAAGTCCAACCACATTGTTATAAGAGCCCTCAATCCCATTAACCAAAAAAGTGCCAGTGCTTTGTATTGAATAACTTCCCGCTTTATCAAGAGGTTCTTCCGACTCAACATATGATCGAATATAATCAGATGATAGCTGATTAAAGCGTACTTGAGTACCCGCGTAGTTCTTTATCAAAATATTTTCCGACGGATTGAGTATTGTATAAGCAGTAATTACTTCATGATTTGCTCCATTCAACTCTTCTAACATCTTAATCGCGTCTTCTTTGTCAACAGGCTTTCCGATAATACGATCATGTAAGGCCACAACAGTATCTGCGGCAAGTATAATTTCATTTGGCTGACACTGACCCGAAACAGCCTCTGCTTTTTCAGTTGCCATCCGTGTGACATAAGCCATGGGGCGTTCTCCGTCTAAAACATCTTCGCTGATATCTGAGGTGATGATCCTAAACTCAAAATTGTAACGCTCCAAGTATTCTTTTCTTCTTGGTGATCCGGAGGCCAAGATAATCTGTCGATGTTGTTTAAAATTCACGAGATGGTTCCTTGTGCTGGGATGATGTAGGGTTGTTTTTCTTCTTGTGTGAGAGGTGAAATTTCAGAAAAATAATACTCAACGATTTCCCTGAATAAAGGAGCCGAATTACTCCCTGCCCCCCCATTTTCGATGAAGACCACAAGCGATATCCTCGGCTTTTCGATGGGAGCAAAACCCACAAACCAAGAGTGATCAAGAAAACGTTTTTCAACTTCTCCTTTTTCCTCTTTTATTCGGTCTCGCGTTTTTAAACTTACGACTTGCGCTGTTCCTGTTTTTCCGGCGATAGAGACCATTCTTGATCTGGCTCTGCGACCAGTCCCGTTTTTCCCTTGTACACTGAGTGCCATCCCCGTTTTAACAGTTTGGAGTGTTTCGGGGCTGATACCTACATTTTTTGAGTTTATACTCTTAGCACGTTCAATGAGCTTAGTGGTTTCATTCATCATTACATTGGGATAATTCGTCAAAAACCCCTTGACGATCCGAGGGCGAACCAAGTGACCGCCATTTGCTATGATGTTAATGTAGTTCAGAAGTTGTAATGGTGTTAGCGAAACAAACCCTTGTCCGATAGCAACAAGAAGTGTTTCACCGATATACCACCGTGCTCCCAATTCTCTCAACTTCCAATCCTGGCTGGGAATTATTCCGCTAATTTCATCGGTTAAATCGATACCTGTAAGTTTCCCTAATCCCAGCCTCATTGCGTACTCCCGGAGATTATCGACACCAATTTCCATCATTAAGCGACAGAAAAAGACATTACAGGAGCGTTCCAAAGCGGTTAAAACATTTATGGAGCCATGCCCTGACTTTTTATGGCAATGTACGCGCAAGCGTTTATATCGATAGTAACCGTCACATTGTAGTTTAGTTTCTGGTGTAATAATCCCCATTTCAAGTGCCGCGATAGCAATAACCATTTTGAAAGTTGACCCCGGGGCATAAACGCCTTTAATGCATTTGTTGTGTAAGATATTTGACGGATTGCTAGTCATTTGTTTCCATCGCTCAACGCTAATTCGTTGGGAAAACTCGTTTGGGTCAAAAGATGGAAAGCTGACAATAGCAAGGACTTCACCATCATTTGGATTCATCGCGATCACGGCACCTTTTCGCGGCCCCAGAACAGACTCAACTTTTTGCTGTAATCGATTATTGATAGCCAATTCGATGTCATTTCCCGGAATGGGCTCTATGGATTTCAATGTTTTAATCACACGTCCGGTGCTATCAACCTCAACCTGTTCTCCTCCGTCCGTTCCTATCAAAATATCGTTGTATATCGCTTCTATTCCGTCCTGACCGTTAATGCGCGCGGACATCAATTTTTCAAAAGGCAGTTTTTTTAACTGCGCCTTGTTAATGGTGTTCGTATATCCATAGATATGGGCACCGGTTTTCTGCAGCGGATAGTACCGTACTGGGGTTACTTCTATTGAAATACCCGGAAATTCCTCACTATAGGCATTGATCAAAGCAAGCTGCCGGGATGTGATGTTGGTATAGATTTGAATGGGTTTAAACTTTGCCTGCCTCCTGTTGTTATTGACCGCCCTCAATAAACGATCCAAGGGAATGTTTAGGGTAATCGCGACTTTTTTCAATACTTCTGTTATATCAGGCGCATCTTCCGGGATAAGCACTAAATTGTACGAGGCAATGTTTCTTGAGAGGATTACCTCCTCGCTATCATAGATGATTCCACGAGGCGCGGAAATAGATCTTAAGCGGATTCGATTGCCTTTTGAAAGATCGCTAAATATCTCGCCTTGTTTGATTTGGAGGTTCCAAAGACGCCATGAGATCGCGGCAGAAGGTATGCCAATACATAAGCGGAATATAAAGTTCCTCCGCTTGAATAACCGGAGTTCCTCATTTGTTAATGGTTCATCTCTCAAAACTTTCTCTCAGCAAGGTGAACGCGGAATTTGTTTTCCATAATCAATAACAATCGGTAACTCGGAATGGAAAGGATGACCGCTGATATTACTCGATAGAGAACAATGTTTTGCATCCATTGCCATGACAATGATCGGGTATTAAAAAACACAGACATCAATACAAATGTCAAAAAATTTGCCGCCAATGTAAATACACCAACTATTATTGGGAGTGTTGCCATATCATTTTGATAAATTCTTATGGCGTACCAGCGAATAAATACTGTGAAGATCATATAGCTTAATCCGTATATTCCGAATGGCAGCGTTGAGAAACAATCGCTTGTTAAACCGAAAAAAACGGCTATGAAAATATTTTCTCTACCCCGCCAGCGAAGACTTAATAGGCATGGGAATAAGAAAAAAAGATTCGGATTAAACCACTTTAATGCTGAGAATAAGAACGTTTCGCTGCAAATGGCCATAATCCAAAAAATGAAACAGATAGCGGCTGCCTGCATCTACTGATCCGATTCTGTAAACAACGGTTGATGGATATTGTTGACGGCTCTTAAAATTACAGCGATTTCTTCTAATTTACTGAAATCAACAGCAGGTTTAATAGTGGCACTTTGAAGCAGGTCAAATCTCTTTTTATCGATAGTTTCAATGGTTCCAACGGGGAATCCTTTTGGAAATATGCCTGCCAGTCCTGAGGTAATAATTTTGTCGCCATGCTCTAATTCAACACGTTGAGGCACTTGTTCGATTTTTAAAGTACCATCTACTCCTTGCAGAAATGCTTTAGTACGGGTCCGCTGTATCAATACAGGAAATCTGGAATGGGAATCGGTCACCAGTTGTACGCTGGCCTGAAACGAAGTAACGGACTGAATTTTTCCTATAATGCCATCATGTGATACAACGGAATAATTTTTTTTAATCCCATCATCAGAGCCTTTATTGACAATGATCAATCTTGAGAATCCATTTTTTACTTCCCCAATGACTTCAGCAAAAATTTTTTGGTCGTTATTTGTACGCTTAAATCTGAGACTATTCAACAAACGATGATAGGCAATTTGAATTTCCTTGGTTTTCGTGCTTTCCGTCTTGTATTCAAGCAATTTTTTATACAGTTTTTTATTCTCTTCTCTGACATCGATCAACCAAATATAATGATTCCATGCTTCAGTAATATGGGTTGAAATGAGGTGATAAATTGTCTGAAACGGGTAGGCGACACTTTGTACAAAAGCTGGAAACCAATTATCGGATCTTGGTTTTTCAACTTGAGCAACGAGCGTGTAAAGGAAATAGATAAGTATAATAACAATCGAAATGCGAAATCGATTTTTCTTTATAAATCTAAACATTACGATTTCGTTCGAAACATAAATTGAATAGAGCGAAATAAATTTATGACAAAACGAAGTAAGAAAGATAGTTACAACAAATCTTACAAAGTAACCCGGATTAAGGCTAAACAGCGATACTTTTTAAAAGACTGATGTTATCTAGCATGGAACCTACACCAAGCGCGACACAGGAAAGCGGATCTTCAGCGTAAATAATGGGTAATCCTGTACGCTCTCGTAATAATATATCCATTCCTTTTAATAAAGAACCTCCACCAGCCAGTACTATCCCTTTATCAACAATATCCGCGGCTAATTCCGGAGGAGTATCTTCCAAAGCGTTTTTAGCCACTGAAATAATTTGATCGCAGACATCGGCAAGCGATTCTCTGATTTCATCGTTGCTCAAGATTAATGTTTTGGGAATTCCGGTTAACAAATCCCGACCTTTAACATCCATGGTATGATTATCATCAACCGGATAGGCTGACCCGATAACGATTTTGATTCGCTCGGCGGTTCGTTCACCCACCAACAAGTTGTAGCGTTTCTTAATGTATTGAATGATCGTATCATCCATAATATCACCACCAACCCTGGTAGAATTACTATAAACAACGCCAGCCAGTGAAATCACCGCTACTTCGGTTGTACCGCCGCCAATATCAAGGATCATATTTCCGTTAGCCTCGGTAATTGGTAGCTCCGCACCGATAGCGGCAGCCATTGGTTCTTCCAATAAAAAAACCTCTCTGGCACCGGCGGATTCAGCTGATTCCTTTACCGCTCGTTTTTCAACCTGAGTGATTCCGGAGGGGACCCCCACAACCACACGTGGTCGAAACTTCACCATAGAACTATGTTTTTGAACCTTCTTAATAAAATGGCGAATCATCTCTGCAGTGACGTCAAAATTGGCGATTACACCATCCTTTATTGGTCGAATCGCCTCAATCGTTCCCGGAGTCCGTCCGAGCATTGATTTCGCCTCTTCACCAACCGCCAGAACTTTCATCTCGCCACGTTCGGATTTTTGAACGGCAACAACTGACGGCTCACGGAGAACAATCCCCTTGTTTGCTAGAAAAATCAGTGTATTGGCGGTTCCCAGATCAATTGCAAGATTGTTTGAAAACACTTTGGATACAAATTCGAACATTTTATATTTCGCGAGTTAAGATTTATGATAAATGTGATCTGTAAAAACTATTAAACTTGTTTAAACTTTCTATTGTTGAAAACATTGTCAGATGATATTAATCGAAATTTTTCAATTATTTAATGTATCGCGATAAAGCCAATTTTATAATTTGGATAAATGAAATGGTTCTCGAATTGTTAATTCCTTGCAATTTGCTCCCACTATATGGATAAAATACATTCATACACACCATGTAACGGAATCCGTCCAATTATTAGATGATTAATTGATAATAACTACTCGGTCAATATTTGCTTTAAATCTTCATTAATTTTTAACGATACAAAGATTCACTGTAACTGTTCAGCTAATTTCTTTCTGGTGGCTCCATAGTCTCGAAGAGCTATGGAGTCTGTATGATTTTACATGAAGACTCCGCAAGGCTACGCCATTATGGAGCCACCGTGGGCTTTGAAAGCAGATTTTTTTGTTCTGTATATGCTTAGAATCTATTTTTATTTTTCAGCGGCGGTCAGGGGTTCGCGAAAAACAAA
>CAZJUM010000137.1:0-7164 GCA_964549175.1 uncultured Pseudomonadota bacterium
AAACAAAGGGGTACGCCACTTCACTCTCAAACACAAGAATCAACTATAACTCGGTCAGAGGCGGTATAGACCGTAGAAAGTAGTTCCAGAAGCCATTCCTGATCTTCTTGATATTCCTCCAGCGCGTGCTTAAGCGGAAGGTGCTTCGACTGTCCGCGCTGATTCAGTCCTGTGGAATATGTCGCCAAAAAAGCAAACGGATCATCTCCCTTTTTGTTTTCAACCAAATGAAAAAAAACTCTACTCACAAGGTGAACGGCAGGACTTAAACGATGAATAAACGCTTCGACGGATCCTTCAAACCGGGCAATTTCTTTTTGATATTTTTTTTCAATCTGGCTCCATGTGGAAATCAATAATGTTTCGGACAGATACTCAGCCCCTGTTGTAAACGGAGCTTTTTCAAGTAGATCAGGTGCATTTAACATCCGCGGATCGATTTTAATTTTATGTCTAATCCTTTCCAGATCCGGTGTTTGGACAAGAGCTTCGGTATATTGAGAAGCAACGGAACGCCAAAAATTCAATGAAGGAGACAAGGGTATATCGGTATCGCAAAAACCAAGATAAAGTAGCCACTTATCCGGTTGCTGGTGATAGCGATTGTTTATTTCTTTTTGAAGTTTCTGAGTGCTTATTCCGAGCTTGGTTGAACTATCACTCCAAGCTAACTGCAACAATCCGCTTGGCAATAAGATAGCATTGAGTTCTTGTTCTGACATGGTCGTTAAATCTAGTTGATTACTATTCTCGGGTGAGTGTTGATGATTGGAATATGTTCTTACGCTTTTAATTCAGATGTTGGGAAGCAACTGTCAAGTTGATTCGAAAATGAGCGATATCCGAATTTATTTTTCCCCAATAAAGAGAAAATGGGGTACTCAATCCGGGTGGAAACCAAAACCTGTTACAGCTAATCGCAAATGAATTGATATTTTTTAAAAAATTGTTACGATATCTCAACTTAAAACAAAGCAGCGAAGGTATTATGACAATCAGAGGAATGGCTCCTGTGCTTGAAGTAAATGGATTAATTGTATCAGTTAAACTTTACTTAATTATTATTTTTTGGAAAATCGAGATTCCGCTTTCTTCACAAGACACAAGTGATGGCAATAAAAAATAAATTCGATCAGAAATCCAATATCGTTCTAATCGGGATGCCGGGAGCCGGAAAAAGTACTGTCGGCGTCCATCTGGCTAAATATGTGGCTAAGGATTTTCTTGATTCCGATATTAGTATTCAGCTCCGTGAAGAACGTACTTTACAAGAAATCATAGATGCCGAAGGGTTTATGAGATTGCGGGAGATTGAAGAAGAAGTACTATTGTCACTAAATTATACCAATCATGTGATATCCACCGGAGGGAGTGCTGTGTATAGTGAAAAAGCGATGACTTATCTGAGGAAGGACGGGGTTATTGTTTTTTTGGATGTCACTCTGGATACCATCAGAAAACGAGTTCGCGATTTTGATACTCGTGGCATTGCGAAGCAGGATGATCAGACCTTTGAAGACCTGTTTCAGGAGCGTTTTGAGTTATATTCCAAGTTTTCAGATTTAAGGATTAATTGCAAAGAACTCACACAAGAACAAATCACTTGGACAATCAAAGAAGAATTGGGTTTATAAATTTCTTGGCTGTATCCGATAGCCGCTAGATTATCGTGCCTTCATGTTGGGCGTCGATTGTTTGGAATGAGACGAAGAGAATGATACCGTCCAAAATAGTCGATATGAACATCTGTTTTGGAAGAGAATAATCACAGATAGCGGAGCACTTTATTCATCCCTCATTGTGCCCGTTCCGGGTTTGGCGGTTATTTGGTAAATACTCATCACAGCAACCGGATGTCTTTATAATAAAATGATTTCTGTCCTCTGTTAAGAATAAAGGGGGAATATAGCTGGGAATACGTGTATTGAATTTTGTCACACAGCACCGATGCAAATCAACTAATGATTAGTCCGGGCACTCCGCTTATAATTTCTCCTACTTGAGCCGCAACGGTTACATTGGAGGCTGTTAACGCAATTTTTAATTCTCCGGCTTGACTGGCAGGAACCGCTAACAACAATCCGCCGGAAGTCTGAGGGTCATAGAGAAGTTCTTCTTCGACGGGTGATAATGCTTTTTGAAACTCTACGGAATGAGCTACTAATTCTCGATTGGCCTTATTGCTTCCGGTGGTTTCTCCTTTTTGGTACATGTCAAAGGCTTCGGGAAAGATCGGGATTTCTTCATAGTTGAGTATCACGCGAACTTCAGCGCCATAAGCCATTTCCAAAGCGTGTCCGGTGATCCCAAATCCGGTAACGTCGGTGCAGGCATGTAGATCAAATTTTAGTGCGCACTCAATCGCTTTATTATTCAAGGCCGCTAAAATCGGAAGAATTTCCTTTTCAATTGCCTCAAATGAGAATTTACCGGAACGAACGGCATTAAAAAGCACACCGGAGCCAATCGGCTTGGTCAAAATTAAAGCGTCGCCCGGTTGTGCTCCAGCATTGGTAATAATTCGATTCGGATGGACAATACCATTGACGCTGAGTCCGTATTTGGGCTCCTCATCATCGACCGAATGCCCCCCAACCAGGCAAGCACCTGCTTCGGTGACTTTGTCATTTCCACCTTTTAAAACCTCTTTGAGTATTCCCATATCCAGTTTTTTGGTTGGAAACATAACGACATTTAATGCGGTCAGAGGTCTTCCTCCCATGCTGTATAAATCGGAAATTGAATTGGCGGCCGAAATTTGACCAAACCAATAGGGGTCGTCAACAGGAGGCGTAATAAAATCGATGGTATTGATCATGGCCATATCATCGGAAATACGATACACCGCGCCATCATCAGAAGTATCATAGCCCACCAGCAGATTAGGATCACTTGGCACCACCAAATCTTTTAAAGCGTCCGACAGAACTGTCGGACCAATTTTGGCCGCTCAACCACAAGTTCTGGACAAGCCTGTTAGTGTTTTTTTCTTAAATAATGACATTTATAACACCCATTGGATAGATAACACCCCTTATGTTTTGATGGCTAAGCCTATCAGATCTTTTTTCTGAATGTAATGGCAATTGACGGTTATTGAGAATAAAATGAATACTCAACTTGTTTTCTTAGGATCAATGCTCAAGCGTTTTGACGATCAAGCATCCATAAGCACGCCACCGTATTCGGATTAGCGGTGATATTCGACGCCATTTCCCTCATTGATGGAATACGTTCACTCTGACTTCGCTGCTGTGGCAAAAGCGATTCATAAACCTGGTCCGTAATCTGTAAATAGGCGATTTGGTGGTTGGAAAACCCCATTAGACCTCATGTTTTTTGAGTTTCAAGTAACTAACAAACCAAAAAAACGGTGCGACACCGAACCAAATGGAATATTTCAAAATCTTAAATACTGGCGTGTTGTATTGCTTGAATAACATTTGATAAAAATTGTGCATATCTAACTCTCGAATTGAATAATCGAGTATGTACCAAGCACTGATTCCGATAGAAATCAATATCACAACACCGAACAACCAAATACTGAACACCGTTTTGATAAATTGACGGCTTTTAAAATGTATGGAACCCAGTAAAAATATAGACTGAGTGATGAGGTAAAAGCTCACACATGTCAAGTTGGAGTCAGTAAACAAATTGAATGTTGGTAATGCCTGTCCAAAAAGCCAAATGGATATCCAAGATACCAAATAAGTGATTAAATAATATAAGAGTGAAATCCCCGCGACATGGCCAATGGAGGTGAGTATTAGTTTGCTGAGTAATTTTTCAAACAGCGCTGCTGGAAGCATTAAATAGAAACTGGCACTTTTTTTGTGATGTAACACTTTGAACGATACGGCTGTTAATAAGTATCCGCCCAACACCAAAATGATTTTAAAGAATTCAACATGGATTCCCTTCAATCCCAATCCGATGTTGGATAACAGAGCAAGGGTACTTAACACGCTGATGATTGCCCCGAATGTTATCATACTGGTTCGAAAATGAACCAATAACTCGTTTTTGAGTAGATACAAAAACCGGCTGATGGAAAAAACATTGGTGGTCAACACGATGAGTCTCCTGAAAATATACCTTTAAAACCGATTGGATTGCTCATTAGAGAATTAAATAGCAGCTCTAAATTAATTGGAGATTTCTCTTGGCTATTATTTTCTCGCAGCACGCTATATCCGCCCACAAAGTTTTCATAATGAATTGCATTTTTTGGAATTTCCGATTGAACGGAAAAAGACAAATGCCGCGCAATACGATCAACCGGTTGATTGAAAATGACTTGACCATCGTCCAGCACCAATACGGTATCGATCAGATGCTCAATATCTTTAACCTGGTGAGTGGATATTAGAACAATCCGCTCTTTGGAAATTGCAGAGGTCAACACCTTTCGGAACTGAGTTTTCGAGGGAATATCCAAACCGTTGGTGGGTTCATCTATTAATAGGATTTTACTCCGCGTAGCCATTCCAAAAGAAAGTAAAAACTTTTTACGCTGACCAAATGATAAAGACTGAATCTTCGACAAGCTCTCAAGCCCGAATTCCACAAGTAATTGCTGAAACCAGACCTGATCGAAATCAGGATAGAATGGGGAATATAATCGCTGATATGCTGTAGTAGTGATATCCGGCAGATCAAATTCCTCGAAAATCATATACATATTCGATAGCATCTCCGGATGCCTTTTTGGGGGATTAAGACCGTGTATTGAACAAGTCCCCGACCTAGGAAATAGTAATCCGCACATAAGTTTGAGTAAGGTGGTTTTGCCGGCTCCGTTTTTCCCAAGTAAACCATAAGCACCTCCATTAGCCAAGGATAGGGATAAATCTTCAAACAATGGACTTCGCTTACGATAATGAAAGCTCAAATGATTAAGGTGTATCATATGGATGATCTTCTGTTTTAGTGTATTACCTGAATTCTGCGGGTTAGTGACAGAATAACAAGAAAAAGTAAAACCATATCATACGACTAACGCCAATCAATCGCGTGATATTAATTCATCTTTTCCGTAAGTCTGATATGAAAAGGACCATAAAAGGTTCCACAAAAAGTACTATATGATTATGTACAATTCGCAAGCTCATTTCTTTGATCACCTCCTGTCATTCCCGCGAAAGTGGGAATCTAACGTTCGCTGAAGCAATGATTAAAGTTGAGGAAGAGTCATTCCTGCGAAAGTGGGAATCTAACCATAAAAGCCTAAGAAACCAAATGGTTTTCCGGATGCCCGCATCCGCGGGGATGACAGGCCGAATGGAAGAACCTGAGGTGGAAATACTTGGGATGCCCGCATCCGCGGGGATGACAGATATTCTAAACCGTTCCGTCCGCATACCATCGGCGGATGCCCGCATTCACGGGGATGACAGGCATTATTGGTAAATTAAAATGTCAATAGTACATAATCAGAAAATAGTAAAGCGCCATCAAATGTCAATCTTCAACGTAAAAGGTCAACTACCCGAATTCGATAACCGTTGCTCACGTAAGTTTGTATTCTGCCATTGCCGAGTTAGTTTTTTGATAATTCAGTTGGCGATTTCATGATGTCTTAAAAATTCTATCCATAGCATGTTTTTCTAACATTTCCCAGCCGAAAGATGTCAGAGAGGCTTGTAAATTTTCGCGGTGAACAAGAATAGCTGAACGAGTGTGGTTCCGCAACCGCCGTATCTCTTTGTTGAGTGTTACGAATAACGGATAAAACCTAAACTCATTGAATGCGAAATAATGAAAAACCTCAAAAGTAGATTGAGCAAAAACGAGAAGTTCGGCAAAATCAACTAGTCAGCTTAGGATGCGGGGCATATGGATTCATTAACGGAATTTTTTACCGGAATATCAAATCAACGAACAAACTCACTTAATGATGGTCTTATGGGTACAAGTTTTAAAAATCCTTATATTGATCAGATGTATCAATATCAAGATATTATTATCACATCAGACAACAAAGACAAGTTCCGCGAACAGAATTTACCAGGTGCGGAAAAAGAAATCATAGTCGATCTAGGATGTGGTTCCGGCAATTTTTTGAGGGACTATGCTCGAATTAAGCCGCATAGCCAATTTATCGGATTTGAACTCCGTTTCAAACGACTGGTAAAAGGCGCGATCAAACTTCGAAAACATGGTGTTACCAATGTTCGATTAATCAGAGCCAAAGCGGAAGAAATTGCCAGTTGGATCAAGCCAAACAGTGTTTATGAAATCAATGTCAATTTTCCTGATCCATGGGCTAAAAAAAGACAATTAAAGCACCGCTTGATTACAAGCGAATATCTTACTACAATTCACTCATTACTGATTAAGAAAGGCTTTTTTGTATTCAAAACAGACCATAAAGAGTATTTTGATCAAGTTAATGATTTGTTGCGCCAGCAAACCAATCTGGATGTGATTGAATACTCAGAAGACCTGCATCAATCGGAGTTTAACGCCGAAAACATACCAACAGAATTCGAACTTCTGTTTAAAGGGAAAGGATACCCGGTGTATTACCTTAAGTCCCAGAATCAATAATCACCCATGGGCACCAGAACAAACCGGCAAATTGCCTCGCGCATTGCGGTGCTGATTTTCATTTCTTTTTGGGGTCTCCATTCATCACATTGGCGGCAAGTTCCAATGCCAATAAGCTTTTCATTTTGAATTCTGGCGCGAAATATCTTGTTAAGCTCTTTTATCAAAATTCGCATACTTGAGTACGAATTTTTGAGATCCGAGAGCCGAATAAAGAACGTTTGAAACAGGAGTATTACGCTATTTGCGACGAAACGAGAGAAATGCTGAAGCGAGCCATTTTGCCAGACAAGGCGGACCGATACAAAATCAAATGGATTGAACTTAGCACACAAATCAAATTGGCTGAGAAAAAAGTCAAACAAGCGCCGAAAATGATAAGTGATTTTGTATCACAGCTTAGAGGTTTGCAAGTCAGTAATATCAATATGTCGCAACACAAATTGAAACGAGCTCGGCAAAAACGCGCAACACATCGCGAACAAAGCGAAAAACAACGGCAACAACAAAAGAGAAAGGAAACAAAAATACCACCTTCCAATTCCAATGAAGAAACTCTGGTGGCTCCATAGTCTCGAAGAGCTATGGAGTCTGTATGATTTTACCTTA
>CAZJUM010000138.1:0-7032 GCA_964549175.1 uncultured Pseudomonadota bacterium
ATCCGCAGCGGAACCATTTAACTTTACCGTTGCACCCACTGCTTGAGTGATATCCTCTCCCGCGTTGGCTGAGGGACTTTCATTCCACCGGGCGTACAGGGTGATATCCGTGGTTCCCACGGACAAACTATCTCCCGGGGAAAAGTCGGCTCCGCTGCCGTCTGCCGCGGTATTCCAAGCCATAAAGCAGTATCCGTCCCGGGTAAGCGAGCTAAGAACGCTTGCGGTTTCCCCTTCGATATACAAGGTATTATCCGCCGGTGCGATACCGTCGTCCCCTCCGTTGGCATTATAGCTCACCGAGTAGCTTTTCTCCCATCGGGCGTATAAGCTCACTTCAAGCCCATCTTCCCGCTCCTTTCCCAAAATATCCAAAAGCTCACCCACAGTGATTGTCTGCCCTAACGCGAAATCAATCCCGCTATTATTCTCTTGGGTATTCCACCCCGTTAAACGATATCCTTCCTTGTCAAGACCCGACTCAGCGACCGGAAGGGTAATGCTCTCATCCGCAGTATAAAAGCTCTCTTCGAGCAGGTTGCCGCTACCATTATTCACGTTAAAACTGAGACTAACACTGTCGGAAGTGCTTGTATCAGGAAGGTCCGCACACCCCATCAGAGTGATTGAAAGTATCATGAAAAAAAAGACCCGCATCACAGCGCTGGTCGGGATTTTTACTTCCGGATTTTTAAGTAATCGATTGATTCTCATCAGTGGCCTCACGTTAAGGAAATTCGAGCTCAGATCTTCATTTCATGGCTGCCGTCTGTCCTGACGCTACACTTTTTCCTGAAAAAAGCAAACAGATTTTTATCTAAAATAAGATGAGAAATTTTGTCCGGAATATACGAATTGCTTTAAAACAGCACTCAAAAAATCGGAAATACATGACAACTCGTAAACATGATTGGTAATATCTTTTGTAAGCAGTTTTTCTATTTTAGAGGCACGCTGTGATGAGCAACGATTGTTATCTTTGTTCATCAAAATTCCTTTCGGCGAAGTGCCGGGGGATTTTGTTATTTTGTCGCTTTTTTAACAAACAAGTAATTAAATTTAAAGGTTCCGCTAATTCGGATCGGTTTCCGGAATTAGGCATTCAGGGCGATTTCTCAAAATTTTCAGACATGCTTGAATTTCGACAACTCAGTGAGGTAATCGAGTTTTCACAAACTCGATTAAGTGATTATGCTAAAAATATCTGTAAGTCGAGAATGAGCATTAAGTCGCTCCTATCTCCGATTTACCGAACTCCGGTTCAACCCCTATAAACTGATAATAGTCAGGAGGTACTATGAGGTTTTTGCATACAATGGTTCGCGTGTTGGAGGTGGATCGGGCCGTTGCTTTTTTTAAATTATTAGGACTCAAGGAAATTCGCCGTAAAGACCATGAAAAGGGACGATTCACTTTAATTTTTCTAGCAACCGCTGACGGAGAATCGGAAATTGAGCTCACACATAATTGGGATCAAGAGGAAGTCTATTCAGAGGGCCGGAACTTTGGCCATCTTGCCTATGAAGTCGACAACATTTATGAATCTTGTCAAAAACTTCATGAAGGGGGTGTAACAATATCACGACCTCCCCGAGACGGATATATGGCGTTTGTCAGATCACCCGATCAGATATCGGTTGAGTTACTTCAGAAAGGAGATCCGCTTCCGATTGAGGAGCCTTGGGCATCAATGCCCAATCAAGGTGAATGGTAAGTTAAGGCATGAGAGGAATTATACTTGTCTTTTCATTCAAACCAAATTAGTTCTTTAAATCATATTGCCTTGTATCTATCCAAACCTTAAAATTATGTAACTTTTCAGCTAATTTCTCTCTGGTGGCTCCATAGTCTCGAAGAGCTATGAAGTCTGTATGATTTTACATTAAGACTCCGCAAAGCTACGCCATTATGGAGCCACCGTGGTCATTCAGATCTTGGATGCACAGCATTCATTACCGGCACTTAAACATATAATTCTGTTATGCAAAACCATCTGTTCAGCATTAAAAATAAATCGTTTATTCGTAAATGTAACCCCCTCACGGTCATTAATTGCCGAAATACGCTCTTTTTGGGGTTTTTCATAGTGGTTTTAATTAATCCATGTTTGGCTCAAACAAGTTATACGCCGTTGGAACAAGATGATTACGAAATCATTGATGAAAAGTTGCGCTACAACCCAGGAGTCCAATTTCACGGATATTACCGAGCTTATTCCGTGTCACGACGAAGAGATATTTTCGGAGATGAATATTCCAGTCATATGAATCAGATTATTTCGCTCGAGTTACAATCAAAACTGAACACCAATGTTTCCGTTTATGCGACTTTACAAAACAAACTCTCATTACTCGAAAATCAAGAATCCGGATATGCGCATGATAATCCCTACGATGAAACTGACTCAAGCTCAGATTCGGGTATGGATGCTACTTTTGAGGAAGCCTATTTGGAATACAATCACAATCCCCACGCCATCCTTAAAATAGGCAGACACCACATCAATGTCGGTGATCGTAAGGGATTAACTTATGAAGGCACCAACACGGCAATATCTCAAAGTTGTCGAATCGGTACATGGTGCACTTATATCGGTGGTACCAGACTCGGAACAGATGACGCGCTTTATTGGATGCAATTGGATTACCCTGTATATTTTAACGACATTAAAATCCCCGATTTATGGGGTGATGAAAAAACCAGGCAGCAGAGCTCTCTGAATATCGAATTATTCCGACTACAATATGGCGGACTAGACACACCGCTAGCGAAATATGGAGGTCCCACCAGCGCAAACTCGGAATATCATCAAACCGATAGCAGCGGGGATTTAATCTACTACAACAACAACAAAGTGGAATACGCTGGCGTAAACATTCTTTGGAATTATTATGCTTTCTCGCTGGACTTTTCCTATATTTTGATGAGCGGCCACCGTACTTACCATACCGGCTCCCAGGCATCCGGGCAATCAACCAGTGAAATCAATCTTCAAGGACTATCAGGAAGTGCGGTACATCTGGACCTCAGTCACCAACTGAACGATACCTGGCGGATTGAAGGATCGTATCTGATTACTACAGGAAACGATGCTAGTGCCACCGATGATTTTTGGGAGAAAGAATCGAAAGCCTATTTTGAGATTCAAAAAGGGAACTTTGGGAAAGCTTTGGTTTATTTTGCCGGGATCGAAGGAATGGGAGAAGGTCATTCGGTGAGCAATTTAGAATATCGCTCTGTGACACTTTCCAATCGTTCGGATACAGGCAACTTCGGGATGGATTTCAGTTATCATGTATTCAAACGGGTTAAATCTGTATTCGATAATGAAAACAATAAAGTGAATAATATTGGAAGTGAGTTTGATATGTTATTTACCTGGCAATTTGAAGAACGATTAAAATTTCAAAGCTACCTGGTTTTATTTCAAGCCGGAGATGCTTACGCGACAAACGACAATCTGGTCCCCGGTGCCAACGAGGGAGATGACGACACGGATGCGTTTTATCTCGGCTTAAACATTCACTATATTTTTTAAAACGATACTTGCGATCCACCTAGACTTTCGGTAATAACAGGCTCGTTGTGTTATTGATTTAATCCAACGCATCCGCAAATGGTTTCATCATTTCTATGGCGAAACCATTAGAAGAAAAAAGGGGTAACTATGCAGACTAGTAAATCTTTAGAATTGTTTCACAGAGCCCGACTCTCTATTCCCGGTGGTGTAAACAGCCCTGTGCGCGCCTTTAAATCAGTGAATGCTTCTCCTCTGTTCATCAACAAAGCAAATGGCAGCAAGATTTATGATGTGGATGGCAATGAGTTTATTGATTACCTCGGGTCCTGGGGCCCGATGATTCTTGGTCATGCGGCGCCTTCTGTGCTTGAAGACATCAAAAAAGTGATGGACAGCGGACTATCTTTTGGTGCTCCGACAGAAGCTGAAATTACCCTGGCCGAGTTAATAAAACATTTGATGCCGAATATTGAGATGGTTCGTCTGGTTAACTCCGGAACTGAGGCAACTATGAGCGCGATCCGCGTGGCGCGGGGCTTTACCGGCAGAGATAAGGTTATTAAGTTTTCCGGATGCTATCACGGTCACGCTGACTATTTACTGGTGAAAGCCGGATCTGGCGCGCTTACATTAGGAGTACCGGATTCTCCCGGTGTACCGGATGCCTTCGCGGAAGAAACCCTGATCGCCCAATTTAACAATTTAGAAAGCGTCAAAGAACTTATTGATAGTTTCTCAGGGGAAATCGCGGCAATTATTCTGGAACCGGTCGCGGGCAACATGGGGGTCATTCCCCCTCGGGGGAACTTTTTAAAAGAACTAAGAGCGTTATGCGACCGCGAGGGGATATTGTTAATTTTCGATGAAGTAATGACAGGATTTAGAGTCGCCAAAGGGGGCGCGCAAGAGATCTTTCACATCATGCCCGATTTGACCACTCTTGGCAAAATAATTGGTGGCGGAATGCCGGTAGGCGCATACGGTGGGCGCTTGGATGTGATGCAAAAGGTTTCACCCGCCGGTCATATTTATCAGGCCGGTACGCTCTCCGGAAATCCAATTGCCACCGCAGCCGGAATCGCGACCCTGCGGGAAATTAACCAGCCAGGATTTTACGAATCAATCGGTCAAAGTACCTCGTGGTTGGTTAATGAAATTAAGGATATTTTCGAAAAGGCATCGGTGCCTTATCGCATTCAGCAAGTAGGCGGGATGTTTGGCTTTTTCTTTATTGATCAAGATGTGCTTTGCTATGAGGATGCCTTGAAATGTGATACGGCATTGTATGCGAAATTCTTTAAAGAGATATTAGTCAATGGTGTATACCTAGCCCCTTCAGCGTTTGAGGCCTCATTTATGTCAATCGCGCATTCTGAGGAGGATTTGGAAAAAACAAGGAATGCCGTTGAAGCGAGTATAAACGCCGCGTTGAACTAATTGGTTTCAATTATGGCGTATTTATCGGTGCACTCTTCCATCAAATAAGTAACAAATTCCAAATGGGTTGAGTGCCCACTCTTATGTGAAAATGAATTACCGATAATTTTCATATTATCCGCGAGAAAAAAATCACCGACTTGATCAAGGATTTTGTGCAAATTCGGTTCATTTAACCAAGTCATCACCTCCATATTGTCAAAATGTCCGTTCTTATCCAAAACAATGGCATTTTCTTTACTCCCCCCCTTTACCAATCCTTTCTTTTTCATCATCTCTACATCACTCTCCAAGCAAAATGTTTTCGCACTGACAATTTGATTCAGATAGTTGGTTTCGTTGAGATTGAAAGTAAATTCTTGTGTACCAATTTGCTCGTGCTCAAAATCTATTGATAAGGTAAATATGGAGTCTTCGGAAGGCGTTAAAAAAATGGTGATGTCATCTTTCTGAAATGAAACAGTATCCAATATCCGTATGACTTTTTTAGGTTTTCCCAATTGTCTGATACCGGCCGATCGGAGTTTTTTAAAAAACTCCAGTCCACTACCATCCATAATCGGAACCTCTTCGCTATTAATCTCAATGATCAAATTGTCTATTCCCAGTCCGTTGCAAACCGACATCAAATGCTCGATGGTTGAGACTCGGACCCCATTTTTCCCAATGGTTGTGCAAAGTGGTGATGGGCTGGCGTATTTGTACCTAGCGGGAATATTTATTCCCTGATCTGAGCGAAAAAAAACAATCCCGTGGTCTGCGGGCGCGGGATGGAAACAGAGTGTGCTTTTTTTCCCTGAATGGAGTCCTACTCCACCAGTCAGTAAACAGGATTCCTTAATCGTCGTTTGATTCATTCAATGAGACGGATTGAAGCTAAGAATAAACCTCACATTGTTTATCAATTCGAACCAATTCATGATAGGGCGCTTGATCAATTTTGCCAAACACTTTCTCGGAGAACAAGCGTGTGTAGCGGGGAACAGACCTTATTTGATCGTAACACCAATTTGCCGGGCGATGTCAAAAGGGATTATGGCAGTCGAGTTGTTTGATTGTAGTGCCATTGTGCCGGTAATTTCATTTTTTTCCACAACCGTGTGAAATATACCCGGTTTGATGTTTTTATCCTGAAAAAATTTCATTAAATCAATTGATTCTTCGAGTTCCTCATAAATCAAGACAATTTCGATCTCATCACCAAGATTAGCTTCTTTCAAGCTAACCAAATCATGAGGAAGTACGTTTCCGGCTCCGGGTATGGGGGTTCCGTGAGGACAATGTACGGGGAAATCCAGAAATTTCGCCAATTTTTCTTCCACAAGCGGCGTTAGTCCGTGTTCCAAGATATGCGCATGTTTATGAACTTCATGCCACGAAATACCCAGTGTATCACACAGGAAAGTTTCCACCAAACGATGACGACGGGTGAGTTGCTCTGCTTTCTTCAAGCCTGCCGTAGTTAGTTTTATTTCTTTTTTTGCCGCGATTTCAAGTAAATCATCGCGTCGCATTCTCATCAATGTAGCATGCACCGTGGACGGACTGGTATTTAAGCGTTGAGCTAAATGGATTGATTTAACCGCTTTGTTTTCAGACTGGAGTGAGAATATTACTTGAAGATATTCCTCAACAACAATAGAAGCACGTTCTGGCATGATGACTCAAACAACGAAAAAAGGTGTGTGAGTATAAGAATAAAACTAGGATACCCATACCTTATCCCTCATACAAATACAACTTGCATATGGATATTTTACTTCAATTTACCTGATTATGTACTATTAACATTCCAATTTGCCAATAATACCTGTCATCCCCGCGAATGCGGGGATCCGGCCTTTTTAAACTCGCTTTTAAAGCAGGTGAAATTTCCCGCTCATTTTCCAAAAGCTTTTTTGTTTTCTCAACTGCCGCCGTTATGTCGACCTTCTTTAATTTAATTCCGATGTGCTTTTTATTGTGTCTGAATAAAATTAGCGTAACACAGGTTTTGCGATGAAGTTTTTTATCCCTTAAACGGAGTTATAGTTGATTCTTGTGTTTGAGAGTGAAGTGGCGTACCCCTTTGTTTA
>CAZJUM010000139.1:0-6846 GCA_964549175.1 uncultured Pseudomonadota bacterium
CTATATGGAAAGGCCTGAAGGGCCGAAGATGAAGTGCTCTGAGTAGTTACATAAAATCTACCACAGTAATAACAAGCATGGCGACGCCCAACAGGTGGAGGATTTGATGAAAGCAAATAGCAGAAATTACCGGAAAAAGGAACTAAAAATTTTGCGCCGTCGAAACCACCAGCGAACGTTTAACCAAAAGAGCGAGGATGTCACTGTTTGGGGCGTATTTGTACCAAATATCAGATCTCCCTGTGTTTGCTGAAACTGATTAATCGCTGTAAGTTTTCGCCGACCATACTTTTTTAGCTGGCAGAACCTATCAAAAATTGGAAATTGAGTGGTGAGGTGTGTGCAAAATCAGAGGTGGTTGCTATATTTTTGCACCAAGCCTGTTTGAAGTCGTTTCACAACTACAAATAAGTATCTGATATCAATTGTTTGAACGCTTTTTACCTTGATCTCTAGGGGAATTAGTTGTCCAAAATGAAAGCCGATAAATTCAGGTTCAACTGTCTGATTTTATTATTTGGAATTTGGAATTAGGTATAGAACAAAATTTCACTGTGGTCATGCCCTTGACATTTGGTTGTTATAATAGTATCAACCATACAATATTATCAACCGTTAGCATGAAAGGAGCAAAGATGAAGATCAAAAAGAAAGTACATCAGTGCCACGGTCGAGGGAGTCACAGCCATCTCAGATTGCGCTATTGTATCGCTATTCTGAGTGTTTTAGTGTTATCCCTTACAGTAGTCCAGAGTGGAATAGCGGACGATAACTTCGAGTTCCATGGATATTTTCGTGCCGGCGGCGGCAATAATGGTTCAGGGGGCGATCAGGAGGAGTTCAAGGCACCCGGGGCTGAAGCGAAATACCGCCTGGGCAACGAGAACAACCACTATAGTGAAGTGATATTGGTCAAGAACTGGGCGAATCCAAAGGGAGACAGCGCCTTTTTTAAGACCCATCTTAACTTTGCTCACGGCTCCGCCCAAAACGCAAATTACAGCGGAGATGACGCATGGTTTAATCTCCCTGAAGCCTATGTACAGGCTGGTAATTTTAATGGATCGAGCGTGAAGTACTGGGCAGGCAATCGCTTTTATCGACGCCATGACATTCATATCAATGATTTCTATTATTTCAACATGAGCGGTTACGGGGGCGGTGTCGAGGATATCAGCATCGGTTCTGGAAAGCTTTCGCTGGCATATTTAGTAAGCTCTGATAATGATTACACGGGAGAGGACGTGGGTCGCGTTGCCAAGAATACCATCGACATCGGCATGTCTTTTGGCGATATAAGCCTCCATATCAGCCCTTCATCGGTTAAGGGAGGGACATACGTGACCGAAGATGACGATGAAAACGAGGTAACTTATGAAATCGAGGATAGCAGCGGCCTCGGAGTTTCAGTTATGTATACCAAGGGTGGCATCTTAGGCGGGTTCAACAAGACTTCGCTGCAGCACGGTACTGGTGTGGGCACTAATTTCAGTCCTAACATCGGTGTTGATGATTTAATCTCTACCGATGCAGATGTTAATGATAGCTCGATATTGCGGCTTACCAATATGACCATCCTTCAACCCAGTGAAAAATTTGATATGGCGATAGCATTCGTTTATCAATCCACAGACTCTGGCGCACAAGAGAATCCCGGGGCAACCTGGATTTCCTTCGGTATGCGACCGGTTTTTCATTTGACTGAATACCACGCCCTCGTGCTTGAAGCTGGCATTGACCAAACTGATAACGAGGATACTGATATGAGCGGTCAATTGATGAAATTTACCGTTGCCCCGCAGATTAAGGCTCCCAAAGGATTCTGGGGCCGTCCGTCTATTCGCGCTTTCGTGACTTTTGCGACATGGTCAGACGATTTCAAAGGCGAGATCGCGACCGATACCTACGGAGCAGAAGATACCAGCGGTCTTACTTACGGTTTTCAGGTGGAGTCCTGGTGGTAAAATCCAGTATCTGACCTAACCGATTTATGGCGGTCGGGTTTCCAATGGTAATGAGTACGTTCTGAACAAAAGGAAGACTAAGCGAAGGTGGAGCATGACCGGAGAAGAATCTATATAAGATTGAAATGAAGGTCATGCCTCCACTGTCGCACCAATAAGGAGGTTTTACATGAGATTAAATAGAGTTATCACTATCCTCATTGTAGCTGTTTTAATTATGTCATTTTTCTCATTTTCTGCCTGGGGTAAGGAAAATGAGTTAAAGGTTTCGTTTTCTCTTGGAGAATCCGAATGGGAAGTTTTTAGAAAACATATTATCCCTGCCTTTGAGGAAGCCAATAATTGTAAGGTTAAATCTTTTCAGGTCGATGCCGGTGACCTTCCAAAACTGCTGAGAGCAGGCAAAATGGCCAAGAAAAGCTCCCTCGACCTTTTTGCACAGGATAACATGCAATTGTCGGTCCTGGTTAAGCAAAAACTTATCGAGGATATCTCATCGATAGAAGGAAGGATTCCAAAAGCAGTCTATCCCGCGATGATAAACGCGGGTAAATTTGATGGGAAGCTTTTATTTATTCCTTTCAGACCGAATGTTCAGATTTTTTATTATAATAAAGCCAAGTTTGATGAATATGGTCTCAAGGCGCCGCAATCATGGAATGATTGGCTCTCTGTTGCCAAAGCCTTTCATGAAAAAGATGGCATCGGTAGGATTTTGATTAAAGGCTTCGGTGGCGCGGTTACTGTAACCCAGCTATATGAATATGTTGTTTCAGCCGGCGGAGATCCTTTTGCTTTTAATGATAAAGGTTCTGTCGAGACTTTTGAATTCTTTCAAGAATTATGGAAATATGCGTCACCGGACAGCAAGAAGGCAAAATGGGATACCTCCAACGATTATCTTGCGCGCGACTCAGTATACATCATGCAAAATTGGCCGTTTGGGTATAAGATAATGGTTGAAAAATACGGCAAAAAGAATATTGAAGTATATCATGGGTTTCCAGGACCGGTTAAAGAAGCTCATGTTATAGGCGGTGATGTTTTTGGTATTCCTGTCGGTGCGCAAAATAGAGATCTTGCGATTAAGTTCATTGAACATATGATTTCTAAGGACGTTCAATCGGTATTTGTTAAAGATCTTTCCTGGCCCTCCATCAGAGAAGATGCTTATGCAGCTGGCGGTAATTCGCCGGTGCTTGGCGCTATCAAAGAATCTTTGAAACACGGTGTTTTTAGAAAGAATGTTCCGTACTGGACTGAATTTCAAAAATATTTTGAAGAAGCTTTCATGCAAGTAGTAATTAGTGGTAAAGAGGCAAAACCGATTCTTGATGGCTATCATAAAAAGATGCAAAAAACGATGAAGAAGTATCAATAGTTTTTAATTGCCGTGATGAGCGGGAAATATTTTCACCTTTCCCGCTCTATCGGGAAACCTTAAAAAATAAGAACTACGCTTCTCCCGGAGTTATGCCCGGATGGAGTCACTCATCTTCAGGCTGCCAAATGTCGTATTCATTTTACTATAATATTCATGATATTATCAAGTTGGAGAACTGTCAATAAATTGGGAGGAGGATAATGAAAGAAGACATTTTAGCTTTTACCAAGAAGTATTATTATGAAATTTGTCTTGCTATGCCGTTGCTGCTATATATCGTTCTGTTAACTTACTTTCCTGTTTTGCAGGTTACCTTAATGTCGTTTGATGCTAGCGGTGATGAGCCCGGTTTTTCATTCGGATTCAGGCACTACATAGAAATCTTTACCCATGCACAGTTCCTTAAAGCATTTTTTAATACAATTTTTATTACAGTTATGGGTTTAACTCTGGAAATAGCGCTAGGTATATTTGTAGCTATTCAATTTAACAAGAACATAAGATTCAGAGGGGTGTTCAGAGCAATTTATCTTATTCCTTTGGGTATACCCACCATCGTTGCTGCTGCAAATATGAGATTTATCTTCGACACAACCGGTTTTATCAATACCCTTTTACTAGATCTCAATATTATCAACGTGCCTATAGACTGGGGTGCAGGAGGAATCTTAACCCTGATGACGGTTGTTATATCAGATATGTGGAAGGTCACGCCTATGGTGATGCTCATTCTACTTGCAGGGCTGCAGAATATTCCCGTTTCAATTTACGAAGCAGCAAAAATTGACGGCGCAAGCGCCTGGCAGTCATTCAGAAGGCTCACCCTCCCGTTACTAAAACCTTCAATAACAATGGCATTGGTTATAAGAGGTATCGACTGTTTTAGAATATTTGAGTTGCCCCTGGTGCTTGTCGGAAAATCAGAACCCGTCTTAGCGACATTTGCCTATTCAGAGTACACTGAGGCTCTTAATCCTTATACTTCCGCAGCTGATTCAGTTATTCTGTTGATGCTGATATTGATAACCATTGCGGGTTACCTGATTATAGCCGGGGCAGACGAAGTTGTTCAATAGGATAACAATTGTGCCATTGGGAGGAGAAAGGAAAAATGCATAAATATAAACCTATTTTATTTACATATATTCCTATTATCATACTAATAGTTCTAACCTTAATTCCAATCTATTTAATGATTAAAATTGCTTTCGCCGATCCGGGGACATTTTTAAATAATAATGAGTTTAAATTGTCCTTTGATAGTTTTAAGTCAATTTTTTCATCTGGTCTTATCTGGCAACCACTGAGAAAGTCTTTCATGGTCGCTACTCTTGTTTCCTTTTTAACTATACTTATTGCCACGCCGGGGGCATATGTGCTTGCTAAGATACCGGGAAAATTTGGTTATGCCTTTTTGCTGGGCATATTTTTTACAAGAATGTTTCCCGAGGTCGGTATCGCTCTGCCTATTTCAGTAAACTTCATTAAGCTAGGATTCTATGATACCGATATAGGCTTGGTGTTTGCACATTTAATCAGAGTGTTGCCTCTTGCCACCTGGATTCTAATAGGCACGTTCAAGGCCATTCCCGGCGTTCTTGAAGAGTCAGCAAAAATTGACGGCTGCACCAAGACCCAGATACTATTAAAAATAGTTTTTCCGTTGGCAAAACCCGGCATAATTGTGGGTTTAATTTTCGCCTTCTTAAATTCATGGGATGAATTTACCTATGCAACATATCTTTCACTTCAAAACAAAACCCTTCCCCTCACTGTTTTTTACTATGTTAACAGGGGCGGATGGTTTTTATCTTCAACCTATGGCCTCGTCATAACAATACCAGTCGTCATATTTACATATTACTTTCAGCGCTATATGCAGGCAGGCCAGCTTGCAGGTGCTGTAAAAGGATAATTTTAAGCATAATAAAGGAGGTTAATTGTGGCTACATTAGAATTAGTCAAACTAAATAAAATATTTGGTAAAAAAGTCCATATTATTAAAGATTTAGATATGAAGATGAACGATGGCGAATTTACTGTTTTTGTCGGGCCGTCGGGTTGTGGCAAATCTACTGTCCTGAGGATGATATCTGGATTGGAGTCCATAACCAGCGGACAGTTTCTTATTGATAATGAATTGTCAAATGATATTGAACCTCAGAAAAGAGGCGTAGCTATGGTTTTTCAAGCCTATGCCCTTTATCCGCATCTTACTGTGTTCAATAACATAGCCTTTCCTTTATCAATAAAAAAGGTTGACAAACCCACGATCAATAAAAAGGTTCAGGCTGTTTCTAAAGTTTTAGATTTAGACAGCCTGTTACACAGAACGCCAAGAGAATTGTCCGGCGGTCAATGTCAGAGGGTCGCCCTTGGCAGGGCAATGGTTAGAGAACCCAAGATTTTCTTATTAGATGAGCCGCTATCGAATCTTGACGCTAAACTGCGTTCAGATATGAGGATTGAGATAGCACAGCTACATCAAAGACTAAAAACAAATTTTGTTTATGTTACCCATGACCAGGTTGAGGCCATGACTCTTGGTCAGAGAATATTAGTCATAAAAGATGGTATTTTGCAGCACTTTGCCGCACCGATTGAACTATATGACCATCCTGCTAATATGTTTGTCGGTGGTTTTATCGGTTCTCCTTCAATGAATTTCTTTGATGCCAAGATCATCGAAGAGAGCGGCGAAAAGTTTATTGCTTCAGACTCTTTTAAATTGAAACTTTTGGATAACTATCTTCCCTTTGTCAATAAATACAATAAGGAAAAAGTAATTATTGGGATTCGTCCGGTTGATATATATCTAAAGGAAACAAGGTATGAAAGAGTGAAAGATAAAAACAATATCATAAGGGGAAAATTTATATTAAGAGAAATCTTAGGTGATGAGGTATTATATTACATATCGATCCCTTCTTTGATTGTTGAAGGCGAAGAAGAGGAAAAAAAGAGCATGGTGATAAAAGAAAATACTCCTATTGATTATGAAAAGAACTCTGATTTTATGTGCTATGCTGATCCTGAAAAATATTACCTGTTTGATTACGATACGAAAGAGTCGATTCTGCAAGTCAAAGGGCAACATTGATATTGTAGACTTAGCTGTATAAGTTCAGATTTGATCTGACAGTCACCAATTCCGAGAAGGTGGCTGTCAGGTCAAACACAAACTACTTTTTTCTCTTCCCAGGGTTTTTTGTCCTCTTCAAGGGTTTCCATCCGGGTCGGCCACAGCACATTTTCTGCTGATGCCTTCTCTCATGATTATACTTTCCAAGCCACAGGTCAAAAATAGAGAGGAGTGTTTTAAGATCCCGGTAAATCTTTGTTCGGAGTAAACCTCCGGCAGATTCGGAGGTTTACTCTGCGCCAATTAAAAAGTGGTTACAAGGGGACAAGAGCGTCCTTTATAACCACTTGATATTATAAATAATTTTTGTAACTACTCAGAGCACTTCATCTTCGGCCCTTCAGGCCTTTCCATAT
>CAZJUM010000140.1:0-6845 GCA_964549175.1 uncultured Pseudomonadota bacterium
GAAAGGGATATTGCTGCTTAACTTTTTTGAACACAACATTTGACTATATCTCGGGGAAAAACGAAAAGTATTAGAATCAAGATTGCATAGCAGCTTTACAGTCTTATTGAACCTGTTTTCGATTTGCTGATATTTGAAATGTTTATCATTAACAGCTTGTTTCATAAATTCAGTCATATGACGGTCAATACTGGTTTTTATTTTTTTAGAGTCCCCAAGTAAGGAAATAAACCTAAGTACTAATTCTTCAACATATAGTTCCTCTAGCTGGGTGTCTGAAGGATCGACAATTTTTAGAAAATCCTTGTTTTTTGCCAGTTTTTTTATGAAGTCGTTAAATTTTGAAGATGCTCCCCTATAAATACAGTTTCTGATTTCTTGATTTGTCAAAGGTGACCCGCCAGTATTCAACCTGTTAAAAAGTTCAAATCTCATATCATATTTGCTGTTCCATCTAATTATTTCAATTCTACAAGTTGACCTTTTGATATTAAGTTGAAATTTTAATGGCAATTTATCATAAGTAAGACCATCGAGATTTTTAACTAAATCACCTTCCTCCAGTGTCCAGTTGTTTCTATCAGGCAGAGATTTAAGAATTCCGAAAAATGAGAATACTGTAGACAGTCTTTGGAGACCATCGACTAGCTCCCATTTACCGTGCTCATCTTCAGCCACAAAAATCGGAGGAATAGGAATTCCAAGTAATATTGTTTCGATGAATCGTGATTTTTGAAAACCTGTCCATCTAAACAGCCTTTGAAAATCTGGATTGATTATAATTTCGTCTTTTTCATACATGCTGATTATCTCCCCAAATGACATATCAAGCCTGTCTGTTGAGAGACTATTTCTCATTATTTCAATCTCTTGTTCTAAATTATTCTGACTATTCATGATTATTCTCCTTGTTTATTGCTAACGTCCGGCGGATGAGCCGCGAGGATGTCTGAGGGTATGTAAGCGTAGCGAAGCGGAGGTTACATACACCAGACACCGGAGTCGGCTCCATTTGCCTGATAGGTGGAGTGCTTTTGCGCGACAGCTGTCAGGTCAATGGAGCTTTGCTCATCCGCCGGACGATAAGTGAGAGCGCGAAGCGGTCTCACTTATCAGAGCTTTTCTGTGTAAAAACTTGGGATGATAAAAAGGATGAATGTATAAGTTTCTATTTTATTGATAAAAAACCATGATACCTTAGATTTCTGAAACGCTATCAAAGATTTATGCAATATAATCGGGTTGTCTCAGTGCGTCAATGTGGCATAGAATGATTCAAAGTGATGCGGTTACTTTGATATCGATATTTACGATGAGATACGGAAGCCTTTCAAAGCCAAACGTAGTGCGTCAAAGTGACGCGACTGATACTTGGGAGATTACCAAATTAACAGACCCGGGGAATTCAAAACCGTTCTAATATACTGCATACAAATCGTTGTCCGTATGTCCCGGATAGTCTTTTTTGAGGCACGATTGGTGAGAAGGGATCAAAAAGTAGTTTCATAGCGATAAATGTATTACAGATCTCTTCAAAAACCCCAAAAAATCATCAGTTCCGATAGATGGCATCAAGCACGGAAAAAAGAACAATATGGGCTTGAATAAATCACGATACATCATACCCCGCGATACCGGTCTTGAGCGTTTAAGGCTAGTCAGGGTCAAGCGGGTCCGTTGGTTCGTACTGAAAAAAACACACATAAGAACATCAAATGATTCCACATACGGTTTGGTCAGAGATTAATCTTCGAGCGATTGAACACAACGTTCGTGAAATACGCAAGTTCATCCGTGCTGCTACCCGTTTAATGGTAGTTGTCAAAGCCAACGGCTACGGGCATGGATCCGTTGAGGTTGCAAGTCGAGCCATTCAACATGGTGCGACACATTTGGGTGTCGCCCGATTAACAGAAGCTGTCCAACTACGGAAAGCAGGTATTTCAGTGCCAATTTTGATATTTGGACCGCCCAATTTAAATCATGTGGAGGAACTGGTAAATTTCAAGCTCACACAAACCATATACTCAGCGACAGCCGCTAAAGCCTTATCTTCGCGCGCGCGCGCGCTGGGACAGAAAATTGAAGTTCATATCAAAATAGATACCGGCATGGGACGGCTTGGTTTGTTACCCGATGCATTTTGGATATCGCTTAATACAAGCAATAGGGTCTCCGATCCTTTGGAAGAGGTTAAATTGATCAATCAACTTCCTGGTTGTGATCTAAATGGCATATACACACACTTCGCTACGGCTGATAGCGGTGAGAAATCATATGTGAAAAAACAGCTTGCCATCTTTGAATCACTTTTGCGCGACATGCATAACGCTGGTATCAACCCGTCAATAATTCATGCCGCGAATAGCGCTGCCACGATTGATCATCCTGAGACACATCTTGACATGGTTCGTGTCGGAATATCGACCTATGGGCTGTATCCATCGAAAGAGGTTCAGCGGAATCGCCTTAAACTGGAACCAGCAATGCAGCTGAAGACTCGGATCATTCAGCTCAAAAGGGTGCCTCGGAACTATTACATCAGCTACGGTATTAGCTACAAAACCTCAAAAGAGACTTTGATCGCCACCGTACCAATAGGCTATGCGGATGGACTCAGTCGACTTTTATCATCAAAGGGCGTCATGCTTGTCCGTGGGCAGGAAGCACCCATTGTAGGACGGGTCTGTATGGATTTGACGATGATTAATGTCGGACATATCCCCGGTGTGGCTCTTGGGGATGAGGTCGTTATATTCGGTACGCAAAGTGGGCGAGTTATACCAGTAGAAAAAGTGGCTGAAACGATTGATACAATTAATTACGAAGTGGTTTCAACCATAACAGACCGAGTACCCAGAATATACTCTCACTAAGGAGAAAAAATTCCTGAACCCGGAGAACAAATTTACCGTGGGGTTCCATCTATCGCTTCAACTAAACTTATACGGCTCATTCATGATTCAAGGGATCAAGTCACACCAAATTGTGTGATCGATTAATAACTGATCCAGTCCTCTGGCGCTATTTGCCTCAAAGAAAGTGCTCTCCTTCAGGCGATTTAAAGCAGTTAGCTGAGCTATCTGGTTTTCATTAACAGTTTGGATTAAATCACGAGCGGATAAGAACGAATCCATGATAATAAACTAACGATTTGAGTTGATCTTCAAATGTAAACCCCAAAGGTTGGTTACAATTCGATTCCGGCTTTGAAGCTGATTCAATCAGCTTCAAAGCCGGATCAACAAATTTTGAAAATGAACAAAGACTAGCTTTTTTCTGATTTACCCTATATCGTCGTCTCATCTTGATTACCTTGGAATCGTTACTTTTCAAGGTGTGGCGGCGATTTTTTTAAAGTCAAATTGTCAAGGAAAAGAGTTAAGTTTTTTCATAATTCTTATTGAGAAATCTTAACCGGACAATGCTGATGTTGTAACCTGTACTTTACAGATAAAATAACCCTCGTAGCTGTTTATGCGCTTTATTCGGAACTAAATATGACAACTGCCACGATTTTGTCTTGGTTGACACAGAGCTTTTTTTTCCAAGGTGTCCTCAGTTTAGTCGCTGTCATCACGTATCTTTTATCGACCACGCTGACACACACAGCGGTGTTGAGATACAGCAATAGACATCATTTCGCGGAAAGGCGCGTCGCATATGTCAAAAAGTTTATTGGAATAAGTTACTTCCTGCTCTTGATAATCGCAATGGCGTTTATATGGGGGATCGATATACGCGGAGTATTAATCTTCGCATCTTCTTTTTTCGCGGTAATAGGTATCGCTCTTTTTGCGTCCTGGTCGGTACTTAGTAATATCACTTCCAGCGTAATTTTGTTTTTCTCATTCCCCTTCAGATTGGGCGACAGTATAAGAATAATTGATGGCGATAACAGCATCCAGGGAAAGATCGTTGATATCACAATGTTCAGTCTTCATATCAAGGACCAAGACGATAATATTGTTTCCTACCCGAATAATCTCGCAATACAAAAACCGATTTTAAAGGTTTCAAATTAACAAGCGATTAAATGACAGAAATCGCTACTTTCAAACGGGTAGTCGACAATCCGACATGGCTTATCATAGTGGAAAAACTCTTGATTTTTATCTATCCTCAACTGGGAATGGAAAGGCAGCGAAACGCTTCTTAGGAAAGATACCGCAAAAGATGAGTGATACGAAAAGCCCGACACCATCAATATCGATCAGTCCGCCAATTATAAACAGACTATTCGGGAACTTAAGGAAGAGGGGCTTTGGGATGAAATCGTACGCCACCGCAAGTTTAAGTATCTGAATAACTCAATCGAGACGGATCACGGTAAACTGAAACGCCTGATCAAACCGATTCTGGGGTTTCAATTGATGAAAACCGCATATGTCACCATTAAAGGGTTTGAGGTCATGAGGATGTCTAAAAAAGGACAATTTGCTATCCGAACATGAGGACAAGGACTAGAGGGAGAAATCCGTCTGATCGAAAGGCAATTTAACATCTATTCCGCTGCTTAATCAGAAGTGCCCACAGGACATTTTCAACCTTTCTCTTTTTTTGCGACAGAGCCAATCAATAGGATTCGAAATGTTAGATAAGTGGACCATGGCGTGGATTAGACCTCCCTTAACTAGCACTGCTAAAATGATAACCCATATTGGTCTGCTCCCTAATCAAATCACGATTATCGGTTTTTTGGTGGGACTCTGCGTGATCCCTTTATTATGGATTCAAAATTATTGGTTAGCCCTGATAGTTATCATTCTGAATCGCATTTTAGACGGATTGGATGGCGCTTTGGCTCGATTGGGGCAAGCTACCGATGCCGGGGGATTTTTGGATATTTCACTCGATTTTATATTCTACTCAGCAGTGGTTTGGGGATTTGCATTGGCAAACCCAGCTCAAAACGCACTGCCAGCCGCAAGCTTGATTTTTTCATTTATCGGTTCAGGGACCAGTTTTTTGGCTTTTGCCGTAATGGCGGCCAAACAGAAAATTCAATGCATTGTTTATCCACAGAAATCCCTTTACTACCTAGGTGGTCTCACGGAGGGCACAGAAACAATCGCTTTCTTCGTTGCCTTCTGTCTATTCCCTGCCTATTTTCCAATAATGGCATATACGTTTGCGGCTCTTTGCTGGCTCACCACCGCCATTCGGATTATTGGTGGTTTTCATACTCTAAAAAGCCATAGTCAGGGGGGAAAAAATAGCCACTCTAGCTAGTCCTTAACCCACTCGTGTTGGTTGAACTCCTTTTGTCCGGGCGAAATAGCGTTCACCCCCCCAGAAACACCCCAATCCATAAACTGCTTTTTCTATAGTCATTCAACTTCTTTGGCTTAAACCGCAAGGATAATGAGCTGACACAATATCTTGTATTTTTTGCAGTCAAACCTTCTTGAAAAAGAGGTCCCGTGGCTTTGTAAATCATGGGGAATCATTGGGTGTAATTTGATTAAATGCCTTATTTTAGCTTGAGAAGAATATTTGATATGTATGTTTTTATATTAGGATAAGTCCTGCAATAGAAAAAATGCAAGTTAGATAGTCCGCCCGTCAATTGCCTGTAAGTGAATGCAGCCGCAAGACGTTCTTTGGAGAAAGCAAGGAGGGAGCCTAAGTGAGTTTGGAGAGGGGAGCATAACCGAATTAATGATCGCTTATGCTTTTTATCTTAAGCACCGGTTGGAGGTGTAAACACTCGTTTGGCCATGTCCTGATCCAGCAATAGCAAGCTGGATGGAGAGTCGGCCGCAAGTTTTAGTTTGGACATCACTGATTTAACCGATGCTTCTTCTTCCACCTGTTCTGCAATGTACCATTGGAGGAAGTTTTGTGTGGCATGATCATTTTCCCTTATCGATTTGGTAACTAAGTCGTTGATTAATGAAGTGACTTTTTTTTCGTGCCCATATGTCACTTGAAATGCATGGAGTGGCGAATCCCACTCAAATGGCGGTTCATCAATCGCAAGCAACTTAACGCGTCCGTCACGCATATGGATAAAATCCAAGAACTTCATGGCATGAAAGATCTCTTCTTCATACTGAATACGCATCCAGTGAGAAAAGCCATCCAGGTCTATGGAATTAAAGTACGCTGACATGGAGAGATATAGGTGCGCGGAGAAAAACTCATAATTGATTTGTTTATTTAAGGCTTCTTGCATGCTGTCATTTAACATAACCCCACCTGTGTTAAATGGTTTTTGGAATAGTCGTTCAAAAAAATATGATTACGTACAATTCGCAAGCTCATTTCTTTGATCACCCCCTGTCATTCCCGCGAAAGTCAGAATCTAACAATAAAAGCCTAAGAAACCAAATGGTTTTCCGGATGCCCGCGTCCGCGGGGGTGACAGATATTCTGAACCGTTCCGTCCGCATACCATCGGCGCATCCCCGCATTCACGGGGATGACAGGCATTATTGGCAAATTAAAATGTTAATAGTACATAATCAGGTAAAAAAATACTAACACTTTGGCCCCCTCACCTGATTGAGCTTTGCCAATTCATACATCAGATGTTCATGCTTTCTCTCATCGAAATGTTTTCTTTTTCAAGCTCGTTCCATGTATGAATTACTTGAGGTAATTCAGTATCCTTTGATGATGTACGATTCATAGGTGCCCCGATTGTTTATTAGAAAAATGGGTGATTATTCAATTTCGCTATCGAACTCATACTGAATTCCTTTTTCCACGGCAAGGATGTGCTGATTAATTCTTAATATTACCCAAGTAGTTTTTGTATAACACCACTAAGAGATTTTTCATCGTGAATTGAGTTATAGTTGATTCTTGTGTTTGAGAGTGAAGTGGCGTACCCCTTTGTT
>CAZJUM010000141.1:0-6755 GCA_964549175.1 uncultured Pseudomonadota bacterium
AAAAATCCGTCAAAAACCTTGTCAAGTAAAAAATGAACTTTTTTGCACTTTTTTGATAAGTTCTGAATAGATACAAATACTCTTTATCACAAAATCCATATGATCTTTTCGTCAGGTTTTTTATTTTATTGTTTGCAGCTTCTGAAATTCCTGTTGGAATTGGATAATCATGATGAGCCAGAATATTTTTACTCCGGATTGTTCAGCTCTTAATATCCGACTCATGATAGAAAAGATCTGCCTTGGCCATTGCTGTATGCAATGCAACGTTTTTATCATTTCATTGATCAATCAGGTTTGTTGAGTTCCCGCCCGGTGGTCACTACAATGCGTTATACCATAAACAAGATGATTGGAGAGATAAATGAATGAGCCAAACAATCTAGCCTCAAGCGGAATCCCGGAAGAGGCACTCGCGGTAATGAGAAAAAACAAACAAAAACAGCGGCATTTTCGATTCAATATGTCCATTGCGCTTTGCTGTTTGGTTGGTCTGATGTTTGGGATGACTGTAATGCTAAAGTTAAATTTCGCGTTTATGGTAAAGTGGTTCCCGTTTATCATGGTAGGGATCGGTTATACCTTGTTGGTCTCGGTTTGTGCGATCACCCTCGCCAGTGCGCTGGCTATTCTTGGCGCGCTGGGAAGATTGTCCCGAAATCCGATTGCCAACGGAATTGCGACCATGTACGTGTCTCTAATTCGAGGCACACCATTGCTAGTACAGGTCTATATGTGGTATCTGGCACTGCCTCAAGTCGGTCGGGCACTTGATAGTTACGGGCTCACCGGAGCCCAGGTGTATTTTACCCTGCCTGCAATCCCGGCGGGGATTTTGGCTCTTGGAGTTTGCTATGGTGCTTATATGACGGAAACTCTCAGGGCTGGTATTCAATCCATTAAAGTTGGGCAAACGGAGGCTGCCAAAGCATTGGGAATGACAGATCGCCAGTGTATGCGGCGGATTATTTTCCCGCAGGCATTACGCGTTATTATTCCTCCTGTTTCCAATGAGTTTATTGTGATGGTCAAAGACTCCTCACTGATATCATTAATGGGTGTTTGGGAACTAAGTTATCGGGCCATCAAGATCGGTCGACGATATTTTTCCTCACTGGAAATGTTGATTATGGCCGCTTTAATCTACTGGGTGATGTGTATCATCCTCCAAACCATCCAAGAAAAAATTGAACGGCATATGGCACTTGGCGAAAGGAGGACACACTAATGAGCGAAACAATGATAAAGATCGAGAATCTCCACAAAGTATTTGGATCAGACCTTCATGTCCTCCAAGGAATCAATCTGGAAGTTAAAAAAGGGGAAGTCATTGTGATCCTGGGTCCATCGGGATCAGGAAAAAGCACCCTGCTGCGATGCATCAACTTTCTGGAAGAGCCTACTGCCGGAACAATTGTGGTGAATGGTATTCAAATTAATGCCGGAGAAGGGGGAAAAGAACGAAAAAAGAAGATTCTGGACATTCGCAAAAACACCGGCATGTGTTTTCAGTCATTCAATCTGTTCCCGCATATGACGGCCATCGATAATGTGATCGAGGGTCCTGTCACCGTTCTGGGGCAATCCAAACAAGAATCAATCCCTTATGCTGAGGAAATTTTGGACTGGGTCGGGCTCGGCGATAAACGAGACGAGTATCCTGCCAGACTTTCCGGGGGACAACAGCAACGTGTCGCGATTGCCAGGAGTCTGGCTATGAAACCAGAAATAATGCTGTTTGATGAACCCACTTCAGCATTGGATCCTGAGTTGGTCGGTGAAGTAGTGGATGTGATGGAACGATTGGCCAAAGATGGTATGACGATAATCGCGGTCACCCATGAACTGCATTTTGCTCGTGACGCATCAACAAGAGCAATGATTATGGATGATGGAGACTGGGTTGAAGAAGGATCTCCTGAACAACTATTCACGAATCCAAAACATCAACGAAGCAAGCAATTTCTTGCCCATATTCTGGAATAAGCGCTAACGAAAAATTGGGATCAAAACTCTTGGATTGATCTAAAAAAGAAAGGCATAAAGCCCGCTCTCATTTAAAAAGCGTCAGTCATCCAATTCCGCCTGGTATCATAGCGAACAAACTCGCTCCGACAATCCGAATATGAGTTTTCGATTGAGATTGTTAAAGATCCATACGCGACTCACTATGCATTTTGGACAACTTGGCGCTTTTTTTGCAGTGTTAAAGATCCATACGCGACTCACTATCGGTGTTCGGGAAATAGCTGCAGTATTGAATTCTCATTTGCGTCACAAATCCCCCGTTCACAAATCAATCCGGAAACCAATCGCGCGGGGGTAACATCAAAGGCATAATTGGCAGCCGGAGAGTTTTGGGGGGTTAATAAGACATTTTCTATACGGTTGTTCAGCGATCCTTCAATCATTTTGACCTCTCCGGGATCTCGCTCTTCAATGGGAATACCTTTAACGCCATCCGATGTTTTTCAATCAAAAGTTGAGGACGGAAGCGCGACATAAAAAGGGATATTATTATCTCGAGCAGCCAGGGCTTTCAAATAGGTTCCGATCTTGTTGGCGACATCACCACTTCTTGTCGTTCGATCCGTTCCGGTGATAAGCAGATCAACTTTGCCATGCTGCATCAAATGTCCGCTTGTATTGTCTGCGATTACGGTATGTGGGACACCGTGTTCCCCAAGTTCCCAAGCCGTCAAACGTGCGCCCTGATTTCGGGGACGCGTTTCATCAACCCACACATGTACAGGAATTCCCGCCTCATGCGCTGCGTAGATTGGAGCCGTGGCTGTTCCGAAATCCACACAGGCCAACCACCCTGCGTTACAATGAGTTAGGATATTGACTGGTTTCCCGCTTTTTCGTTTTGAGATATTCTCAATGAGACTCAACCCGTGTTTTCCGATGTTCCGACACCAATCGGCATCCTCATCAGCGATAGCTGTAGCAATTTCACGTGCTGTGGTGATTTTGTTTTCTATCCCCTCAACGAATTCAACCGCCTTTAGCTGACGATCGACTTGATATATCTTTGAATCTTTGCATGCTTCTCCTTCACTAAGTAATGACTTTACTATTCAAGGTTATTTTGCTACATTATAGCAAGTTAATCTATCCGAGCGATTACAGATGGATTTTGAGAAAAATAAACGAGAAATACGCTATATTCCGCAAGAAAATTGGGAATCGTATTGATCAAAGCAACCGTTTTATCTGGCAACAATCAATGCATCAAGACCTTCCATGGGTGGATTCGCACTGCCATCTGGAAATGCTAAAGGATGACATCGATTCTGTCCTGGCAAAAAGCCGGGAGATGAGCGTCAATCAAGTTATTACCATCGGAACTGACGAAACTTCAAATCAGCAAGTAAATACCCTGACAAAAACCCACACCGAGGTATTTGGAACCGTCGGATGCCACCCCCATAATGCATCCGCGTTCACAGAGACGCATCGGGGATGGATGAAAGATCAACTGATTCATAATCTGAAGCTGCTTGGGATTGGGGAGTGCGGATTTGATTTTTTTTATGGTTTTTTAGAGGAAGAAGATCAACGAAGAACTTTCATCAGGCAATTTGAGTTGGCTATTGAGCTAGATCTTCCGTTGGTCATCCACACCCGGGAAGCGGAGAAACAGACCATTGAAGTGTTGGACCAATTTCAAGCAAATCTTCCGGCCGGTGTGTTTCACTGTTTTACCTCATCACTGGACTTGGCAAGATATGTATTGGATCGGGGATATTACATTTCGTTCAACGGCATCTGCACATTTCCCAAGTCGGAAAATGTTCGAGCCATTTTACAATACACCCCGTTGGATCGAATGTTATTGGAGACGGATTCTCCGTATTTATCTCCTGTACCTTTTCGAGGAAAACCCAATTTCCCGGGTAATGTGTCGATTATCGGAGAATATATTTCTGATTTTTTAAAGATACCGGCAACTGAGTTGGCTTCAATCACCCATCAAAATCTCAACAACTTATTTCCTCGTTTGTCTTATGAAGATTAAACTGCTTCTATTTGCCCACTTAAAAGAGATTGTTGGCGCGTCGGAATTGCCATTAGAATTCGACCAGGCTTGCACCGGTCAGGATATTGTAACAAAACTGGAAACACTGTATTCTGAAATTGGACCTCAAAAGCCATATTTAAAGTTGTCTGTCAATGGTGAATACGCGGCGTTGACCGATACCGTACCACCCGATAGTGAGGTTGCCTTATTTCCGCCCGTTAGTGGAGGTTAGTATGTACTATATCACAGATAAACCGATTGACCTGGATGTGATCGTTAATAGCGTTTCATCTCCGGAAGCCGGAGCGATATCCGCTTTTATCGGTGTTACGCGGAATTTTACCGGGGATGAGAAAGTTAATTATCTATTTTACGAGGCCTATCATAGTATGGCTATTCAACAAATGGAGAAAATTGGGCAACTCATCCGGGAAAAGTTCCCGATCAAAAAAATTGCCATCACCCATCGTATCGGGAAGGTCAAGATTGAAGAAGCCAGTGTGGTCATTGCCGTATCAGCTAACCACCGGGATCAAGCCATTCACGCTTGCCATCACGCGATCGATATATTAAAAGAGCTGGTGCCGATTTGGAAGAAAGAATTTCTGAAAGATGGCAACCAAAAATGGATAGCCAATTGAGCTTAAATCGCTTAAAATTAAAATCAGATCTATGTCCGTTTTATGTGAACTTCTATTTTTAAAATAGGTATGGGTAGTAGACATTATCGCGTTACGGATGACCAAAAAAAAGAATATGCTTCCGGTGTTCTATTGGATCTATTGATTAATAAAAAACACAAATATTCCGTTTTATTGGATGGGCCGGATCGAGATTTGGAATCATTATTTGTATATATGATGGCCAAGGAGTACTTGGATGTTGATAAAAGCAATAATTACATCCCAACACCGTGCGGGTTTAAAAAATTGGATAATCTTCATAAACGCTATGAAGAATATTTGGCTCATTTTGATATCTATAGCGCGGTTGACCTTGAACAGGGAAACTTTGCCTTTGAGCATATTTTTGAGATGAATGACGATGAATGGGATTCATATATCAATCGCGACAATTTCGTGGATTTGAGAATCGCCGTCGCTTGGTTTAAGAAAATGGATCCTACGGATATTGTTTTCCTCAGCTTTCTCAAAGAAGGACAATTTGAAACCGGTAAAGCCAATTGGCAATTCGATTTATTGAGCGGACTCATTTGGAATCAAATCGAAGAAATCATCGATACGGCCATTCAAATTGAAGAACTGGGATATCAAAGCGAAACTGAAACCATCACCGGAGAAGCCGTTATCGAAGATGCTATTCGCCAGGGTGCTCAACTCAATGCGCGACTTCACGCCAAAGAAGAAAGGCTTAAGCGTGAAAGCCGCGAGTTTCCCAATGACTTTTCTGATAGCGGGCAAGACCACGAAGTAACCAACTACGAAAGTTACTACAATCCGCATTATATCAGCCCAATCTGGTTTATTTTTTAGCCCGATTGAACACCGCGGGGGATTTTCCGACCAAGATCCCCCACCGCGTACCTTCCCCGCAAAACATCGACCGGTTTATCGCTCATTGATTTTTTAAAAACCTGAAAAGCCATCTTGTTTGAACTTATAAGCCACATCGAGAGTATTGATGCGGTGAAGTTAAACGTCAGCACTGAATTACGCCACTCTGAGCAAAAATCAAAATAGTCCCCGCGATTTGGCGGATGTCATTTATTTTTTTCAAGGGTTCCATCAATATCGTTTTGACTAAACTCACCCGGCGCATTTATGATTCACCGGATCAAGTCATACCAAATTGTGTGATCGATTAATACCTCAAATTTGAGTATCATTGGAAAAACTAGAGTCAGTCATCGCAGGTGCCGGATAAGTCGGCTTTCACCTTATTGAGAATCTGCGCGAAGAGAATTTAGGTCTTAATACAATAATCTTTTACTGGAAATTCAAAACTAATTAAGGGAAACAAAATGAAATCAATTTTAATCGTTGGCGGAGCGGGTTATATCGGCAGCCACGTGGTTTTATCTTTTTTAGAGGCCGGATATAAGGTAAACGTTTTGGATAATTTAAGCACCGGGCAGCAGGTTAATTTGTTTAGGGAAGCTCAATTTATTCATGGGGATGTCCAAGACCGGTTTTTATTAAAGAAGATTTGCTCTGAAAACTATGACGCCGTCGTTCATCTCGCCGCTTTAAAAGTAGCGGGAGAATCCATGGAAATTCCCGAAGCCTATGCCCATCAGAATATAACAGGCACTTTAAACCTTTTGGAGGCCATCTCCCAATCGAAGACCCGAATCATTATCTTCTCCTCGTCGGCAGCCGTATATGGTGAACCTGAATATCTCCCCGTAAATGAAGAGCATCCGCTAAAGCCTATAAATTTTTACGGATTTACCAAGTTGGAAATCGAACGATTGTTGGCTTGGTATGATCAACTTAAAGGGATCACATTCGCGGCATTGCGCTACTTTAACGCCGCAGGTTATGACGTGAATGGCCGGATCTCCGGTTTGGAATACGCACCGGCCAATCTGTTGCCGGTTGTTATGGAAACGGTCAGCGGAACGCGAAAGAAGATGATGGTATTTGGTGATGATTACCCCACCCCGGATGGCTCCGGAGTTCGTGATTATATCCATGTGTCCGACCTGGCTTCGGCCCGAGTTATAGTTGATTCTTGTGTTTGAGAGTGAAGTGGCGTACCCCTTTGTTTA
>CAZJUM010000142.1:0-6721 GCA_964549175.1 uncultured Pseudomonadota bacterium
AGGGATATTGCTGCTTAACTTTTTTGAACACAACATTTGACTATATCTCCAATAAGAGAGGAACCCGCCATTGAAATGCCGGAATATTTTGCATACGCCTGTTTATGCCGCGAATAACATAACTTTGAAGTGTTCGAACATTCATTGACACATGGGGTTATTTTAATCCAAACCATTAGTATGCTATAGGCTGATGTTGATGTTAATCGGAATTTAAAAGGAAAGAATTATGGCAACAATCGATTTTGGTGGTTTTAACGAAACCGTAATTACGCGTAGTGAGTTTCCTGTTTCAAAAGCACAGGAAGTATTGAACGACGAAACCGTGGCTGTTATTGGTTATGGCGTACAAGGTCCGGCTCAGGCCCTTAATATGAAAGATAACGGAATCAATGTGATTATCGGACAGGCCAAAGAATTTGAGAAAGATTGGGATCGCGCGATTGAAGACGGATGGATTCCCGGTGAGACACTTTTTGATATCGCTGAAGCCACCCAACACGGAACAATAATCAACTTTTTGGTTTCTGATGGTGCGCAACGAGCCGTTTGGCCGCTTATCAAAGAGAACCTCAATAAAGGCAACGCATTGTATTTCTCCCATGGTTTTTCAATCACCTATAAAGATCAGACTGGCGTCATTCCTCCTGATGATGTGGATGTTATTCTGGTCGCGCCCAAAGGTTCCGGAACATCAGTGCGACGGAATTTCCTATCGGGCGCCGGGATTAACTCCAGTTTTGCTGTTGATCAGGACGCCACCGGACGAGCTGAAGACCGTTGCATCGCTCTAGGTATCGCGGTAGGTTCGGGATATCTGTTCCCAACCACCTTTGAGGATGAAGTATATAGTGATCTTACCGGTGAGCGCGGCATTTTAATGGGAGCCCTAGCTGGTGTTATGGAAGCCCAATATGATTGTTTACGTAAAAACGGGCATTCACCCAGTGAGGCATTTAATGAGACTGTTGAGGAATTGACTCAAAGTTTGATTCGTTTGGTTGATGAAAATGGAATGGACTGGATGTTTAGCAATTGTTCAGCGACCGCACAACGTGGTGCCTTGGATTGGAAAGGATCATTTAAGGAAGCTACGGCTCCTGTGTTTGATAAACTCTATGAGCGTGTTAGAAATGGTGAAGAGTGCCAACGAGTTTTAGACAGCACGGGGCAAAGCAATTATAAAGAGCTACTCAACGCGGAACTAAAGGAAATGAGAGAATCCGAAATGTGGCAAGCGGGTGCGGCGGCACGAGCACTGCGGCCGAAAGAAGCGGCCAAAGAAATTACCGCGGGTACCAAAGGAATCGGCGGTCGAATGGGTGACAATTGATTAATGTTAGGTACCCCCCGGCTTTAACGGAAATCGCTTTCTGTTCTTATCTGATATCAATCCTCATCGCGGATCTGGTCCGGTATACAATGGCAATTGTTTTCAACGGATCAGTGATCCCGAATATTGTTCAGAATCTTTTTTCATCGGCATAGCAAGCGAATTCTCTTTGCGTCAGCGGAGTGCGCGGAGTGCTCCGAGGGAAATCTATTCCTCAGCATGCTGAGAACCGCGACGCAAAGTGATTTGGTTGTATTCAGGTTTGATGGATTCAATAATAACCTCCAGCTCCTCGTCTTCACGCAGTCCATCGATTAACGCCTCGGTATATAATTGAACTTCCAGTATATTTAGAAGTGCTTTTCGGTTTTTTAAATATCGAACGAATTGGGCTTCATAAATCTTGTCTTTGTTTTGAGACAAGTATTTGATCTTCCAGTGATCTAATAATGCCCTTTCCAATTGCAGGTATTCACGTTGAGTGTCTCCCACTCTTTTAGACCACAAGCACAAATCATCAGTAGAAAACGCGGAGTCCTGGTCAGCCAAATTGGCAAAAATAATCGACTGGTTTATCAGGTCAGAATATCTTCTAATCGGTGAGGTTACCTGCATATAGCATTCTAATCCCAACGCGGAATGCCCTTTCGGTATCAAGTCAATATGAGCCGGCTGTATATAAACATCCTTCAGTCGCGGTTTTACACCCTCTTCCAGACCTTTGTTCATTGAGTAAGGCGCTTGATTTCGATAAAGTGCCCTTAATTCATTCTCACGGCAGTATTTCGCGGCAAGATAATTCGTATATATCGCAATCTCTTCGATAATTATTGTCGCTGGTGTATTTTCTCTAATCGAAGCAATGACTATTTGATCCGGGTCCGCGATATCGAGTTTCACTTCAATACGGTCCATTTCCAGGCTTCCATTGTCAATCCTTTGTTCCTTTAGCGCCAAACAAAAATCCCAAAGCTGTGTCCAGTGCCCTTCTTGATTACCGATAAGCTGATCAACGTCATTGTAAGACAGATTTTTTCCCACATTAATTATCGCGCGATAGATGGAAAAAGCATTCTCACCCTCTTCATTGATGTTAATCTCAAATGCCATGACCGCACGATCTTGATTTTCAATCAAAGAAAATACATTTTCCGATAGAACAGAAGGGAGCATAGGGAAGACTTCTTTAATCGTGTATATTGATGATATTCTCTTCTCAGCACATTTAAACAAGGGGTGATCCGGTGTAATAAAAGAGGCGACATCGGAAATATAAATCCTTAGTATGGTACCTGATTCAGTCTCCTCCCAACCAATGGCATCATCCAAGTCCCGGGTCTCAGGATTATCCACCGTATACACAAGTTTCTGGCGATGATCCCTAATCTCACAATTGAAAGGTGATTTCCAAATATCCTGTGTTGCCAGTTGCTCTGATGATTCAATTTCGTTCTTGGCGAATTCCAACTCCGCTGATGATCGTTCAAGGAGAACTTTACCCCAGGAAATGGGCACACCCGCTACATTCAAGCAATTGATTATTAAACTTTCAGTGACTACCGGTTCCTTAATATCGCAGTGAAATAAACTCCGGAAATATTCCTTTTCGCTGGATAAATTCAAATGAACCACAAAATTAACCAGGCGACGAACAAAGTGATCCCAAAGGTGAATTTCTGAATCCGGTCGTTCGGGGAGCTGATTGTTCAATAAGGCATTCGCCCATTCTTGTTCTCTTATGTGTTGCTTTTCTTTTTCCGCCCGCTTCTTTTTCTGTTCCTTAACCTTTTCAATCTCTTCTGGGGATCGAGCATGAAACTCACTTTTCTTCTGCTGAAACAGAATGCTATTGTTTTTTAAAGCAAACAACAAAGCGACTTTAGACCAGCCATCTTCCGGTTCCTCCAAAAAATCAAGTGCCAGATGATCAAGCGTATATCCCAACCCTACTTCGCATAATTCATGAATGGTTGGTATATCGATATTAGAAACTTCTTGGTGAACCCAGGACGCTTTTTTTGAAAGGTAGGGGATCGCCTCTTTGGCATCGGGGAAAAACTGACCTTCCCAAATATATTCGGTTTGTTTGGGGGAACAATTGAATGCTTTTCCTTGTTTAGGAACTACAAGCAGTTTATTTTTTTTGAGTTCCTGAATCCAGCCAAAATGGAGCTTGTTGTTTTTGTAAAAAAGGCAATAGTGATGAAGCATTATGAAATGTATTGTGCACTTCGATTGCTGTTAGTTGTTTGAACAGTGAATCATCAACCAGCAATTTTCTTTTGGAGGAATTGATACCAATTAGGCCTGGCCAGAAGTGCCTTGTCGATACCGTACATGTCGGCTTTGTCGATAGTTAAGACTTCTTTTAACACTTGTGTCGATTTGATATTACCTTCGACCATGATAATCTTGCTCGAAAATTTGGATACCCATTCCAACAGTGTTTCCTCACTATCAAAAAACTTATTCATCACATGAATTGTTATTGGGTGAAACATATCTATCCCGGCATCTTCCAAAATTTTTATCATCATTTTTAAATGCTTGGCGTTAAATCCATCTTCCAATTTATCGTGAATTGAAAAGAAATACCCAACCATCAGTCTTGATTTCACTCTTTCTTTCATGGCTTTGATAATCAATGAGGCCAGACGCAGACGGTTTTCCAATTTACCACCAAATCGATCTTCTCTGCTATTGTACCTGGGATGAAGACATTGATCCAGTAATTGCTGTTGCGCGCCATTTAACTCAACAAAGTCGAATCCCGCGTCTTCCGCGCGCTCAATCGCGTGAGAGTAAAACAGGCAAAGCTCTTCCACATCGTCGTCGTCAAACGGACGACTCAAATCGAAATCTTTACCAAAGTTTATGGATGACGGACCAATCGGTTGTTCGCCACAGACTTTTTCTGAGGTTTTCGCTCCCGAGTGGGATAATCGAATACCCACGATTACTCCCTCAGCTTTAATATGGTTGACTAAGTTTTTTAATCCGGCCAAATGAACTTCTTCCGCAATCCCCAATTGAAATGGTGAAGCCTTCCCCTGACGTGTAATATATGATGAGTTAAATATGACAGTCCCCGCCCCTTCTCTGACGAGGCGCATCATATGTTCGTAGATAGCATGGGATACTTTGCCATCTTTTTGAGCCATATCATCGTAGTATGGCGGTACCAGGATTCTATTTTTAGCGCGTTTTCTTCCGATTTTAAACGTTTCAAATAACGACATGGTTATCCTTTCAATTTATCAATAATGGTTTCAATGAGGTCTTAATAAACTATCTATTCCAACCTTATACAAAAATTCCAATCAAATTTTTACTTTTATCCTTTATTTTATCGCTGACTTTATTCTAGGCTGAGCTAATCTTAATATACGGATTCGGCTTATTTTCGGGATAATTTTTAAAGCATATAACGATCAACAAGCTTTTTCATGAGTACAAGTAGTCAACTAAAATGTAGGAATGCGAGTATTATTTTGCCATATGGAAAAGATCAAATCCTTAGCTATCTGAAAAATGGCACTTTAAATCAACGACAATGCCCTCTGTTTCAGCCTACAAAGCCTCAGGACCACCTTGTCGAGTGTTTGAACCAAAACCCCAAACCATAACAAAAGTATAACTTATGAGAACTAACGTCGGAGTATATCCAATCAGTGCCAACCCACCTACCCTGGGACACGCGGATATCATGAGACGCGCGTCAATGTGTTTTAACAGACTATATTGGGTCGCAGCCATTAATCCGCATAAGGCAATCGATTTTCCGGTCGATCTGCAATTAAGAATGATGAAAGAATATACCAAGCATTACAAGCTTAAAAATGTCATTGTGGATCATGTTGAAGGTTCTATGGTTCGTTATACCACTCAAAAGAACGCGAAATTCATAATTCGTGGCATTCGAAATACTAATGATCTCCAACTTGAAATGGAACTTTCCACCGCATACCGAGGGATGAATGAAGCCATCGAAACCATATGTTTTATGGCAGACTCAAAACTGGTTATGGTCAGTTCCAATCTCGTTAGGCAAATTGCGAAAGTTCAAGAAAGCATACGAGCGTACGTTTTACCCTCAGTGGCTGAACTCATTGAAGATCACTATGCGGAAACACTATTTTCTTAGATCATCTATCGATCATTTAAGAAATCAACCATTGGCGGAAATTTTGGACTGCCAAAGCCCGATGGCTGATTTCGTTTTTTGTGACAGAATCCATTTCGCCATAGGTGAATTGGTAACCTGTTGGTAAAAATATTTTATCCCAACCAAATCCGGATTTTCCTCTTGCCTCAACCAATTCCCCATCAATATCTCCCCGAAACTGATAAATGAAATGATCTTTTATCATTCCCAAGCTTAACAAACAGGTCGCAACGGTTTTTCTATCCTTACCTTTTAGCAAATCAAGAATACCCTCGGTTTTGATGGATTTCAAAAACCACTTAATGAGCGGACCTGGAAGTCCGTTTAATGCTTCACATGTCAGTGCCGTATCATCCGTTAAAATCGCATCGTAGGAATTGATCACATCGGAATACTGAAATGCCGACTGGGTTTTTTTATATCCGATAGCCTCAATATCCAAACTCTGAACTTCTACCAAGGACAAATCCTGATAATCAATTGTCATTTGATCGATATTAAGCAGATGTTTGAGTTCTTCGGCTTTCCCGGGATTACCCGTTATCATTAAAAGACGTTTTATCTTCATAACTTCAATACATTTAAAAATTTCAATAGAGTACTTTAAAAGAGTGATCTATCATTGCCATCCAATCGCTGCCAGTTTTTATAATATAAAATTAATTCTCAATCAGCTTATATTGCCTGCGATCATCGCTTACTATTTTGATTTTAATAATCACGTCACATCGTTGTTGTGCTTCAGGATACAAGTCAACCCACTCAATTAACGTTAAATCCTTCTGATTGCCAATGCTTTCCCAGAGCCCAATATCGTAAAGCTCTTCTTCAGCTTCAATCCGATACAAATCAAAGTGATTTACATTCAATTCATCATCATTATAATTATTACACAAATTGTAGGTCGGGCTACTTACTTGATCATCGTAACCAGCAGCACACCCTGATAAAACATTTCGAACCAAATGCGTTTTTCCCGCTCCTAAATCTCCCACGAGGCCAATTGTAAGTCCTTTTAATTCAAAAGGAAAACGACTTACGAAATAATTTATTACTTCACCTTCAAGCATTTTTCTCATCTCAAGATATTGTCTTTTGTGCTTATGATTACTTTTATGGTGTATCATCAGAATCTAATTTTTTCAATTCATCACTTAACTTATCTCCCATAGAGTTATAGTTGATTCTTGTGTTTGAGAGTGAAGTGGCGTACCCCTTTGTTT
>CAZJUM010000143.1:0-6668 GCA_964549175.1 uncultured Pseudomonadota bacterium
AAACAAAGGGGTACGCCACTTCACTCTTAAACACAAGAATCAACTATAACTCATATTTAACGGAAATACCCTTTTCCGAAAAGTTGAACACAGCTCGGAAGTGGACATGCCCAATGAACCGGTGCGGGATTTTCTAAACACCACAGCACTTGAGCCCTGCCTTCTAATGCATCGCAGGACGCTATCGGATTTGGAAAATAATCAGTTACGTCTCATTAATCCACCCTGGTAGTCGGTATAAGATGGGTGTTGAGTTTGAAAATTAAGAAATATCTTTCCCCTTTACGACTCAAATTAGCATATATCAGGAAAGTAAGTTGTTCGTTCAATTAACAAATTTGGCAGCTCCTCAGTAAAGAGCTTCGTAACGATGGAAAAATCATGAAAAATCAGTTTCTCTATGGTTCCGACCAACTGACAGTCCAAATCGGGTTACAGATCGCGGAAGGTGAGACGAAGGCATTTATTCCGTGTCAAATCAGAAAACGAGTACAACAATGTCACGACGCGGTTGAGACGATAGTCAATGGCGAAAAACTCGTTTACAGTATCAATACTGGGTTTGGGTCACTTTGCACCACAAAAATCTCAAAAGAAAATACCCGAATTCTTCAGAAAAACCTACTTAAAAGCCACAGTGTTGGTATGGGAGATCCTGTTCCGCACCATATCGCCAAGTTAATGTTGATTCAAAAGCTACACTCTTTATGTATGGGGTACTCAGGGATTTCACTGGATGTTGTAGACCGCATCATTTGGCATATTGAAAACGACTATATTCCCCATGTTCCCGAACAAGGTTCGGTCGGCGCATCGGGTGATTTGGCTCCGTTATCACATCTCTTTCTTCCACTGATTGGATTAGGCAAATTAGCCCGAAAGGGAGAGCAATATGTCCCGACAACGGACATTCTTTGCCAACATCAACTCGAACCTCTGACTTTGGGCCCCAAAGAAGGTCTGGCTCTAATCAATGGCACCCAGTTTATCACTGCCCACGCCGCGATGGTGGTTGATCGTTTGGCCAGGGGGCTCGATCATGCCGATATTATTGGCGCGTTAAGTTTGGAAGGACTGCTGGGCTCAGCGAAACCATTTGTGGCACGGCTTCATCAAATCAGGCCTCATAAAGGCGCTATCACGGTAGCGCAACGCTTAACGAGATTCTTAAAAGATTCACAATTCATCGACTATCACAAACATTGCGATCGAGTACAGGATCCCTATTCTTTGCGTTGCATGCCACAAGTACATGGTGCTTCACGCGACTCGTGGGATCACCTGAATCAGCAATTGGAGTGTGAACTCAATTCGGTCACCGATAATCCGATCATCTTTTCCGCTGACGATGCCGTTAGCGGTGGCAATTTTCATGGTCAACCATTGGCGTTGCCTTTGGATTATGCTGGCCTGGCCGCCGCAGAGCTTGGAAATATCTCAGATCGACGGACCTATTTATTATTGGAAGGTAAAGTGGAACTCCCGGTTTATTTAATTGAAAACTCAGGAGTCAATTCCGGTTTAATGATCGCCCAGTATTGCTCAGCCGCTTTGGTCAGTGAAAACAAATCGCTCTGTTTCCCTGCTAGTGCGGACAGTATCCTAACTTCCATGGGACAAGAGGACCATGTCAGTATGGGATCAATCAGCGGTCGCAAAACACTCAGAATCATCGATAATCTGGAAAAAATACAAGCCATTGAATTGCTTTGTGCTATTCAGGCCATTGAATTCCGCCGTCCCAATAAATCCAGTGACATTCTGGAGCAATGCTTTGATTATGTGCGCCAACGAATTCCTCATATAAAAGAGGATGTGGTGACCCATGAGTACATCGATAAAGCTTTGGACATTGTGCGGGAAGGGAAATTGCTGGAAATTTGTAAGTAAGTTGAGAAGTCCCTCCCAATCGAATTTATTTTTTATCGTTTGTTGGCATATGGAGTAAGCTCGCGAGTACGAGTGCGGATAAGCAGAATACATATAGAACTTTTTTTTATTTGCTTATGACTAAAAAAACACTGATTGGGCCATTTTCTCAAATGCTTACCATGGAAGGTTTACCCCTAAACGGACCACTGAGTGATAAGCGGCTTCGGATCGTTGAAAATGGCGGCATTGTACTGGAAGCCCATAAGATCATCCAAGTGCTGGATCAAAGCGCTTTTGAAACGACAATCAGCGATTCAGCGGTATATGATATGATTTCCATTGCCGAAGATAGTGTATTGATTCCCGGACTGGTGGATTCTCATACCCATATTTGTTATGGGGGAAGTCGTGCCGATGACTATGCCAGAAGGCTCCGTGGAGAGAGCTATTTGGAAATCGCAAAAAAAGGAGGCGGTATCTTGAGCACCGTCACCAAGACTCGGGAAGCCAGCGAAGAGCTGCTCAAGCAAAAGCTTATAGATCGTGCCAAAACTCATATAAAAAGGGGAATCACCACTTGCGAGGTAAAAAGCGGCTATGGGTTAAGTTTGGAATCCGAACTGAAGATGCTTCGTGTGATTAATCAGCTTAGTCAAAATGAAAAACTACCGGAGCTGATTCCTACTTGTTTATCCGCCCATGTTAAACCTAAAGAGTTTGAAAAACATCCGGATTATTTAAATTTCATTTTAAAAGAAATTTTACCCCGAATCAAAGCGGAACAACTCAGCCAGCGTGTTGATATATTTGTTGAGGAAGAGACATTTGCTGCTGAGATGTCAATAGGCTTTGCCAATCAAGCCAAAACCATGGGATTTGACATCATCATCCATGCCGATCAGTTTTCAAGCGGCGGATCAAAGGTTGCTGCGGCTGTTTCGGCAATTAGTGCCGATCATTTGGAAGCATCCGCTGATGAGGATCTTGAACATCTAAAAACGGCCAATGTTATCGCCACTGTGCTTCCCGGAGCATCCATGGGTTTGGGGGTAAGCTATGCTCCGGCTCGGAAGATCCTGGATAAAGGATTAAGTTTGGTTATCGCCTCGGATTGGAATCCTGGTTCAGCACCCATGGGAGATTTACTGATGCAGGCATCGGTGTTGGGGGTTTTTGAAAAACTCACTTTGTGCGAAACTTTAGCCGGAATTAGCGTCCGCGCGGCAAACGCCTTAAATCTAAACGACCGTGGCACCTTAACTCCCGGCGCAAAAGCTGATATGATCGCGTTCCCTTGTAACAATTACCGTGAGATTTTTTATAATCAAGGGAGTCTGAAACCAAAACAAATTTGGAAAAACGGGCAATTGATCGATTAAAACACCCAAGCTGTTGATTATGGCAACACCTATGTTATTGACTTAATTTTTATTAGTAAACTTTTTCTATGGAGAGAGAAAATGGCTAGAATCGTAGAATGTGTTCCCAATATTTCAGACGGAATAAATCCGGATGTATATAATACCATCGCGAGAGCTGCCGAAACGGTTTCCGGTGTTCAATTATTAGATGTTGATCCTGGTGCGGCAACCAATCGAACTGTTATAACGATTGCCGGATCACCCGAAGTAATCGTTGACGGTGCCTTCGAAATTATCCGGGCATCCAAAGAACTAATCGATATGCGCAACCACCATGGTGAGCATACTCGCATGGGTGCCACTGATGTATGCCCTTTCGTACCGGTTTCAGGTGTTAGCATAGAAGAATGCGCCGAACTGGCCAGAAAGTTAGCCAAACGTGTTGGGGAAGAGCTTGGTGTTTGGGTTTATTTATATGAATCCGCTGCTTCGAAACCGGAATGGCAGAGTCTACCCAATATAAGAAAAGGTGAATATGAGGGATTGGCAGCCCGAGAGGGTAAATCCGAATGGAAGCCGGATACGGGTCCGGCAGCATTCGATCCTCAATTTGGTGCTGTTGCCATTGGTGCCCGTAAGTTTTTAATTGCCTACAATATCAATTTCAACTCTAAGAACCTGAAGATAGCGAAGGATATTGCTTTCAATATTCGTCAATCAGGTCGCGCCAAAAGAGAATTTTATCCGGATGGTGAAATCATTCGCAATCCCGATGGCAGTGTGGTTAAAATTCCCGGTATATTTGAGCATTGTAAAGGGGACGCATGGATCATTCCTGAATACAATCGAGCCCAAGTGACCATGAATTTAACCGATATTGACGTTACACCGGTGCATACCGTATTTGATGAAGTCGTGAAGCAATCCGACGAGCGTGGTATGCGTGTCACCGGATCGGAAATTATCGGATTGGTACCTCTTCAAGTTATGCTGGAAGCTGGCCTTCATTACGCTAAAAAGCAGGGACTATCCACAGCCGTGTCTGGAGCGGAGCTAATCAATATCGCATCATTGACACTGGGTTTATCTGATGTATCTCCCTTTGTTCCGGAAGAAAAAATCATTGAATACCGTTTCAGGCGAACAGGTGGATTGGTCGATTTAAGCTGTGCCGAATTTGCCAACACCTTGGCTTCCGATGCCCCCGCACCCGGAGGCGGGTCAGTAGCAGCACTTTCTGGTTCGATGGCCGCGGCACTGGGCGCGATGATAAGCAATTTGACATACAATAAAATGGAATACAAACCACATTGGGAAATTATGGAGAAACTGGGAACGGAAGCTCAGCATCTAAAAGCCTGGTTCCTGGAAGCCGTTGATCGTGATACGGATTCATTTAACGCGGTCATGGATGCCATGCGTTACCCCAAGCAGACTGATGAGCAAAAGGCAGCCCGGAGATCAGCTATTTCGGAAGCCCATAAGGCGTGTACCCGAGTTCCCCTGAGCGTTTTGGAGAACAGTGTTAAAATTATCCCCATCCTCGAAGAAGTCGCAAAAAACGGAAATTCGAATTGTGCATCCGATGCCGGTGTCGGTGCTTATTGTATGCTGACCTGCGCTGAGGGAGCGGCACTGAATGTGCGAATCAATATTATCGGGATCAAAGACAAAGCATTTAATGCCGAATGTCGCCAGCGCATGGAAAAAGCGCTAAGGAAGGTCAGAGAAAAGTATAAAGAGATCGTTTCTTTGGTTGATCAAAATATTTAAAAAGCTAAATGTGCCAGTTTCTTAATGAACCAATGTGCAGCTAAAATTTCTAAAGGTTCTAAACTTGAGTGCTTCAATCTTTGTCGATAACTTTCTGTGAAAAAATACTTGGGGATTTGTCACTAAAGGCGCGGGAAGTAGGTGCTAAGAATTTATCTGAAAAGCAATTACGGGGAGGGGAGAATTAGCCTGTCGTTGTATTTGGTATGGCGGGGGCAATTTCCCCTTCGATAAAGACGAGTGCTTCATTGAAGGGGAAAAAGGGATCACACAATATGCTACCTTGCTTTAAGGTAGATCGGATTTTACATCAATCCTAACTTAAACTTAAGTGATTTCAGTGTGTTCAACATCAACATCGTGATCGTCATCGGTCCTACACCACCTGGAACCGGAGTGATGCTCCCCGCAATCTCTTTAGCGGCGTCAAAATCTACATCACCTTTCAGAATCGCGACAGTTTTTCCGGTTTTTTCACTTACTTTTTCACCAACACGGTTAACACCGACATCAATAACACACGCACCCGGCTTAATCCAATTCGGTTTGACCAAATCAGGAACACCAGCGGCAACAATCAAAATATCCGCACGCTTGCAATGAGAAGCCAAATCTCTTGTACCAGTATGCACAACAGTCACTGTTGAGTTCGCCCCAACACCTTTTTGAATCATCATACTGGCAATCGGTTTTCCGACAATATTTGATCGACCGACAACAACTACTTCCGCACCCTTAGTCTCAACACCCGCGCGAACAATCATTTCCTGAATACCATATGGTGTGCAAGGAGGAAATTTGCAAACTTCCGGTCCGATAGAGACACGGCCAACATTAAAAGGATGAAATCCGTCAACATCTTTATCAGGATCAATAGCGTTGATGATTTTGTTATCATCAATGTGCTTGGGAAGAGGCAATTGAACCAAAATACCGTTGATGCTTTCATCTTTATTGTACTGGTCAATCAATGCCAACAATTCATCTTCGGTGATACCTTCTGATCGGTTTTCTTGAATTTCTTTGAAACCGCATCGGTGAGCGGTTTTGATCTTCAATGAAACATATGATTGGGACGCGGGATTTTCACCAACCAAAATAGTTGCCAAACCAGGTATTTTCCCATGCTTTTCTTTAATCTCGGCTGTTTCTGCGATAATCTCAGAAAGAATTTGCTCTCTGATTTCTGTACCTTTAATTATTTTTGCTGACACTTTTTTCTCCTTAATTTAAACAGTATTACCAATCGAATAACGCCGCAATGCGTTCTCAAAATCTAACTTGCGCCGAAAGACCCGAACCTGTCCAATATCTCCGACAAAAACGGGATGAGCCAACGTCCATGTAAGTTCATTGTAATATGTATACAACCAGGAATGATACATCACCAAAGTAATAGCATTGCGAACCTTAGGGATATACTTCACACAGTTTTTCGTATGAGTTCGCTAATGTATACATATACAATTCGAATACTTTGTAAAATAGAAAAATTAGAGCGTCAACAAAAACCGCTAAATACGGCGCTTCAGAGTCAACTTAGGCGTCTTAAACAGAGAAACCGATTTTCAGTTTTCAAGCACACCAATCCAAGTCACAATAAACTCACTCACAGAGATATAGTCAAATGTTGTGTTCAAAAAAGTTAAGCAGCAATATCCC
>CAZJUM010000144.1:0-6643 GCA_964549175.1 uncultured Pseudomonadota bacterium
TCCATAGCTCTTCGAGACTATGGAGCCACCAGAGAGAAATTAACTGAACAGTTACAATTTAGTAAATGATCAATGGCAATCATATTGCTTCTCATCTCTTATCATCCGAAAAGGTAGTCGCGAAGTGTTATCGCTTGTGTAAGAAGTTTTTATTTCTCGCAAAAATAGACAACGGGAAGCCCAACTCCAACGCGAATCAACCTGTTGTTGGCCTTTCAAAGCTCCCCTGAATATGATTAAGCAAATCGATTGAAATGGAAAAGGAATCCATCGACCCGCCAAGGGGAACAGCTTGAATAAGAGGTGGGGAGAATATCACTTGGATTTTGTCTTATCTCCAATTGAGTACAAATTGTGCCAGTAATCTGGCTCCGGCACCGGTAGCACCAAATTTGGGTTGAAAGTCAAGATGTTTCACATCATTTGACATACCAGCCATGTCAATATGAGCCCATGGCGTTTCATTGACAAAATACTCCAGAAACTGGCCGCCGTGGATAATTCCTCCGGCACCACCACCGACATTTTTTAAGTCGGCGATTTTACTCTTAATATAATTGAGATAAACTTCCTCATTGGGCATGGGCCAAACCGGTTCCTCAGTGTCTTTTCCCGCGCGAATTAATCGCTCGGAAACTTTATTATGATTGGAGATCATTCCCATATTGTAATGCCCTAGTGCCACAACACATGCTCCGGTCAAGGTAGCGATATCGACCACCCCATCGGGATGATATTTTTTGACGCCATAAGCCAATGCATCGGCTAGAATCAAACGTCCTTCTGCATCCGTCGAAATGATTTCAACGGTTTTGCCATTGCAGGCGGTGAGAACATCTCCCGGGCGGATGGCATTGCCACCGGGAAGGTTTTCCACCGCGGGGATCAGGCCGATAACGTTGATTTTAGGCTTTAACAGTCCAATCATCCGCATGGCTCCCAAAACAGCTGCCCCGCCACTCATATCGTGTTTCATTAATTCCATACCAATGGATGGTTTTAACGAAATGCCACCGGAATCAAAAGTGATTCCTTTGCCAACCAACATGATAGTCGGAGCTTTTTTGGGGGGTACTATGTGCCGAAGGATATTTAAAAAGGCGGGTTCCCCGGATCCTTTACTCACACCAAGCAAACAACCCATTTTTTGTGTGGCCATTTGGGTTTCGTTTAATGCCTCAAACTGCAGCCCGGTTTCCTTGGCTACTTGTTGACATTCTCGCTTGAATTGAGTTGGCGTGAGGTAGTTTCCCGGACGATTGCTGCAATCACGTGCCAGATTGGTTGAATCGGCCCTAACTTCAGCATGCTTGATGACCTTTGATAGTGAATCTGATTGGTTGCCGATGATCAATAAATCTTTTAAACGTTTTTGGGGCGCAGTGGGATCAGTGATATATTCGGAAAACTGATAATTACCCAATAAAATACCTTCAAGAAGGGTTGGAAGCTGATTGAAAAACGGCAGGTTCTTTTTATTATGATCCGGGAGCAGGAGGGAACATTGCTCCAGATTGGACTTCAACAGCAATTTGCCTATTTGCCCACCCAATGACAATATTGAGGGAGATTCCTTGTCGTTTCCGATCTTGACTAAAATTACCTGTTTTAACTGAGGGACAAATGTCTGAGTGATTGGTATCTTGTCAGAGTTTGAAGGTCTGACTTTGAGGTACTCCAGAATAAACTGATAACACACTTTTTCCTGTTTCCGCCACTTTGCCGGTGTAAGTAACTCATTCTTGTGAGTCGTGAAAATGATAAGATTTTGATATTTGAAATTCTCAGTGAGTTTCAGACGCATGATCTATCCATTTGGTTTGGGTTAAGGCAAAACATAATGTTTCATGCCCCATACTAGAAAAAAAGCTGCTTATTCAATCGATTCTTGACCCTGATAAAACACTATCGAGTGCTCTGAACTGACCGTTCCGCAAAGAGGAAGTGAAAATCTCAGAAAATTGAATTTTGACATACCGCAAGTACAAAGTTTAGGAGATACATTTCGCTTTTGGGGAAAATCTTCATACAAACTAATCAATGGTGCTATAGTTTACTTGAACACATTCCAACGAACCTGTCGATAAAAATCAGATAAAAAAGATTTTCACTTTTTATTGTTTTTCCGGCTTGGGTTTGGCCCTGCATAGATACAATTGTTGTTGGAAAAACGATGAATTAAGCCGGTTGACACAGAGCACAATGGTGAATTAACAATAACTGACTCTTGCACTTCAAGTCCGAGAGTTTGTTTCTCAGATTTTCTCTAAGCATGGATCGATCCCGGAGGTATTTCACATTTTCCGGTCGGGAAAAGCGCGCGTTTACCGCACGCGATATATTGACTCAGAACGGATTTATGGCATTCTGCGTAACTTCTGAGTTTTTTTATAGTGAGTCAAGCGGATTGCGTTTGGATCGCGAAGTGATCCCTATGACAATGGTGAAAAAATAAATCGGAATGCAAACGAAACATCAGTTTACCCGCAAGACAATGAAAAAGGGCCCAATGGCAAAATTAACACGAAGACAATTTATTGATATTTCCAAATCAGCTGTATTGAGTGGCGCCGTGGCGGCCGGAGCCGGAACACTGTGTGGTTTGTCACAAGAGGCATATGCTCTGAGGTCTGATCCCGCGACCGATGAAGATCGGGTGATTCCCACATATTGTGATGTCTGCTTCATGGCCTGTGGGATCAATGTGACCGTGCGAAACGGCAAGGCTGTCAAAATCGAAGGAAACCCGGTACATCCCATTTCCCGTGGTAAATTGTGTCCGCGCGGGACTGCCGGATTAGGACAACTCTATGATCCCAATCGGATAAAAACACCGTTGATGCGAACCACTCAATTTGGTGTGCAGCGGTTCAAACGGGTTTCTTGGGATGAAGCTTTGAATTACATTGCCGATAAAATAAATGCCATCAGACGGGATTATGGTCCCGAAGCCATGGCGCTGTTTAAACATGGAAAAGGCGGTGCCCCATTCGTGGATTTGTGGCATGCCATGGGATCCAAAACAGAAGGACATACTTCGTATGCCCAGTGTAGGGGCGCCAGAGATGTGGGTTGGGGTCTTACTTTTGGTAAAGGACCTGGCGGCACAGAACGGATCGGACTGGATAAAGCCAAAGTGGTCGCCTTTATCGGAGCTCATCTGGGCGAAAACATGCATAATGTGACGGTACAAGACTTTACCGAGGGCCTCAGGCGGGGAGCCAAAAATATAGTTGTTGATCCGCGATTTTCCACAGCTGCCGGCAAAGCCAAATACTGGCTAGCCATTAAACCGGGCACCGATATAGCCCTGTTGCTGGCATGGATGCATGTACTGATTTATGAAGGACTTTACGATAAGAAGTTTATCAAACAATATGCTATTGGCTTTGATCAACTCAAAGCACATGTCAGGCATACCACACCGGAATGGGCGACCCCATACACCTGTTTGCCCGCTAAGGAGATTAGAGAGTCGGCGCGCGAATTGGGAAATGCAATTCCCAACGCGCTTTTATATCCCGGTCGTCGATTTGCCTGGTATGGCGATGACACCCAGCGGGCCAGAGCAATGGCCATTATAAACGCATTGCTGGGTGCCTGGGGACGTGAATCGGGTATTTTTCTGGGAGATAAATTTAGGATCCCCAAGTTTGAAAAAAAGTATCCGTATTATCAAAAGGCGAAAGCCGCATTCAACTATAAAGACAAGTATCCGTTAGGAACGAGCACACCCGCTCAGGATTTGGTGAAGGCTTCGATTCCCGGGATGTATGACCCCACGACCACGGACTCGCTGATTAAAGGTTGGATGGTCTACAGCACGAATTTAACTTATTCAATCCCTAACCCCCATCTGATTGAAAAAGCCGTGCAACACCTGGATTTAATGGTGGTTGTTGATACCATGCCGTCAGAAATTACCGGATTTGCCGATGTTGTTTTGCCGGACACGACCTATCTGGAGCGCTACGATGCACTGAATAGTCCTGAATGGCGCGAACCATTTGTATCGATCCGGCAGCCAGTGGTGAAGCCATTGTATGATAGCCGCCCCAGTTGGTGGATTGCTGAGCAATTGTCCTATAAGTTGTATCTTGAGGAATTCGTACTTTATAGCGATTTCAAACAGGTCATTGAGTATCAACTGAAAAAACTGGGTTCATCAATAAAGGATATCAATGAAAAAGGCGGCGTATTAAAAAAACGCTATAAAAAACCTGAACTGCAATTTAAAACACCTTCCGGAAAAGTGGAACTCTACTCACAACGCATGGCCGATGCCGGATATGATCCCCTACCTAAATTTACCGAGCAGGGATTGATCCCGGATATGTACTTTCGTTTGCTATCCGGACGAGCACCGCAGCACACTTTTAGCCGTACCACCAATAATGGACAATTGCTGGAAGTTTTTCCGGAAAACGAAGTTTGGGTCAACCATACCATTGCCGAGCTGTTTAAATTGCGGGATAAGGATTATGTGATTTTGGTGAATCAGAAAGGGATTCGCAGCAATCGGGTTAAAGTTCGCTTGACCAAGCGCATCCGTCAGGATTGCGTGTATATGGTGCATGGTTTCGGACGAAAAGACCGGCGTTTGGAACGCGGATTTGGTCAAGGGGCCGATGATAATGAATTACTCAGTGATTATGTCACTGACCCTGTGACCGGAGCGACCGGTTCTCAGGTTAACTTCGTGACATTTGTTAAGTGAGGGGAAAAATGGCCAGATATGCAATGAGTATCGATTTAACAACATGTGTCGGTTGCGACGCTTGCGTGATCGCGTGTAAAAATGAGAACAAGGTACCGGATGGGTATGCCCGTGACTGGACAGAAGAATATGTTATTGATGAAAAACCGGAATCGGGTACAGATGCTTTTTCCGCCCGAAGTCGACTACCCGATTTGAAATTGGAAATTTTTTCCAACCGCTGCCAGCATTGTGAAAATCCGCCTTGTGTGACGGCTTGCCCAACCGAAGCAAGCTATATTAAGGATGGCATAGTGCTGATTGATCGCGAAAAATGTGTGGAATGTACCCATTGTTTATCCGCTTGCCCCTACGGCGCCCGTTACTATGTTCCGGGCCAATTTGTGGATAAATGCACCTTTTGCCACCATCGCCTGGGTACTGGCAAATCCACTGCCTGCGTGGAAATCTGTCCGACCAGTTCATTGGTGTTTGGTGATTTGGGAGATCCTGATAGTGAGATATCAAACATAGTAAAACACCGAAAATACAAAGTGCTTCAGCCACTTAAAGATACGATTCCAAAATATTTTTTGTTGTTGTCAATGATTGAACGTAAGGAGTTGTCTGATGAGTCATAATGATCAAAATATCCCCCCCACCTCGGAGCAAGGAACGAGTATCACAGAAAGTATTTTTGATCGTCCGATTTGGGAGATTATCGGTGAGAAGATGAAAGGGGTCAATCTTTCGGATAATATACGGCCCGCTTATGGAAATCCGTATTTTGCGGGGATAGCTATTGGCATTGCTCTATTTCTCGCTTTTTTTCTCGTGGGTCGAGGATTTGGCGATTCAGATGCCATGACCAGGATTTTCGCTTATGTCATGAGTCAACTGACACCGTCTCACACCGATACTTTAATTTATTTTAAACGTTACTTATCGACCTCTCAACACCCCTTATCTCATTGGGTTATTTTTGTGTTGATTGGTTCGGCTCTCGGAGGATTGGTCTCGGGAATTCGGGGACATAGGATGCGGATGGAATTTACGCGCGGGCCCGGGGCATCAATACGCTATCGTATTCTCACTGCCCTTATCGGCGGTATGCTGGTGGCGTTTGGTGCCAGAATGGCGGGGGGAGGATTGACCAGTCTGGCGATAACGGGAGGAGCCGTTTTGAGTGTTGCCAGTTGGGTATTCTTTTTTGTCGTCGTTATCATGGGAATGCTGATAGCGTTTGTCATTCGCAAACACTGGTTATGAAAAAAATTATAGAGGAGGGAAAATGTTGGCCCCATTATATCAATTTGGAAATTTAGCTGACATCGGGTTGATCATTGTCGCTATGTTTGTTGGATTCACCTTTGGTTATATCGTTGAAAATGTGGGTTTTTCCAACGCGAAGAATTTTACCGCCGCTTTTTACGGGAACGATTGGCGAGTTTATAAGCTAATATTCTCAACAATAATCACCACGATGACTCTCATCTATTTCTCATACTATCTGGGATTTTTGGATATTTCGCTAATTCCGATTCCGTCCCTGCGTCTGACACCAACCATCACCGGCGGTGCCATAGTGGGTGCTGGGCTGGTGATTGGCGGTTATTGCCCCGGGACTTCGATTGTCGCTTCAGTAACCCGAAAAATGGATGCCTGGGTATACATTGGCGGGTACTTTTTGGGAATAGTTGTTTATGCCGAGTACTATGATCAATTCGCGCGTTTCATCCGTTCGGAAAACCTAGGTAAAATGACACTGGGTGACCTTTTCGGACTTTCCTACGGATTGATTGCCTTTTTGGTTATTTTGTGCGCGATAGCCACATTTTTCATATTGGCCCAAGTGGAAGGCAAATTGTATCAAACAAGCGAATCAGGCTCAAAATAACGAGTTATAGTTGATTCTTGTGTTTGAGAGTGAAGTGGCGTACCCCTTTG
>CAZJUM010000145.1:0-6631 GCA_964549175.1 uncultured Pseudomonadota bacterium
GTCAGGGGTTCGCGAAAAACAAAAATCCCTATAAAGGCTTTTTATCGTCCGTTACAATACCAAATCTCTGTAGACTGTCTCATGTAGGCGGATTAACAAAAATCCGTCAAAAACCTTGTCAAGTAAAAAATGAACTTTTTGGCACTTTTTTAATAAGTTCTGAATAGATACTAAAAAATGAGGTTATAGGCTGTGGGTATTTAGATTGTGGGTTATTATGCACGACTTCGCCGCGTTTGATATCAATCATCGTTCACATTCCTGCTCGGTTTGTACCCAATAATCAAAATTTTCATCCGTGGTTGGGTGCGCTCCGGGCATGAGCGTTATTTTTTTAAAAGTGCTCCGATGGCTCAATAAATGGCAATTGAATGGATCGATGGCCCCCGCTTTGTTTAAGAGCCGCTTTTCCTGATTGATTTTTTACTCCACAGGCCATAATTTAAAAAGACATTCAATAAAGACCTTTCAATCTCCTTTTTTGCCTTAGATTATCATGCCATCCGAATTTGTTCATTTACACTTCCACAGCCATTATTCCTTACTTGACGGTGCCATTAAAGTAAAAGGGCTCAGCAATCATCTCAAAGCACTTGATTATGATGCTTGTGCTTTGACGGATCACGGGAATTTGCACGGGGCCATAGAATTTTATGATGAAATGAAAAAAGGGGGATTGAAACCCATAATTGGCATGGAGGCGTATATTGCCAAAGTTAACCGATTTTGCCGGACATATTCCAAGCCCGGACCAAATGCCTATCATACGGTGTTTTTATGCGAAAATCGGGTGGGTTACCAAAATCTCATAAAGATCGCCAGTATTGGTTATAGCGAGGGCAAGTATTATGGAAAACCCAGGGTGGATCATGAAGTATTGGAAAAATATCATGAAGGATTGATAGCGCTGTCCGCCTGCCTGGGAGGAGAGCTTGCGGACCGCCTGCTGCAAGGGAAGAAGGACGAGGCATACGAAGTGGCCAAGTGGTACAAAGGTCTATTTTCGGATCGCTACTACGTCGAACTACAGGCCAATACTTTGGCTAAACAGGACCTGGTGAACTCTCAGCTTATTGAAATAGCCAAAGAGCTTGATATTCCGATGATCGGAACCTGTGATTGTCACTATTTAACCCGCGAAAAAGCCGAAGCCCAATATATTTTAAAGCTGATGGGATGGCGAAAAAAGATTACTGATAGCGATGTCAAGCCATTGGATAACAGTGAACTATATTTGAAAAGCGAAGACGAGATTAAGGAATCGTTTTGTGAATTTCCCGAAGAATGTATTAGCAACTCACGGTTGATCGCCGATCAGTGTGAATTAAATTTAAGCAATAAGAAACTCTATCTTCCACAATATCCGGTGGCTGATAACGTAACCCTGGAGCAGGAATTGATCAGTCAGGCACGTGATGGACTGATCAAGCGTTTTAGCTACTTAAAAAAAATCTATCATTGGTCCGATGAAGAGGAAGCCAAACAAAAAATCATTTACGATAATCGATTGGATTTTGAGCTCAAAGTAATCAATGACATGAAATATCCCGGCTATTTCCTAATTGTATCCGATTTTATTAAGTGGGCGAAAAACAACAGCGTTTCTGTTGGACCGGGACGTGGTTCAGGGGCCGGGTCATTGGTCGCCTACGCTTTAGAAATTACAAGTATTGATCCGATTAAATATGACTTGCTGTTTGAGCGCTTTTTGAATCCGGAACGGATTAGTATGCCTGACTTTGATATCGACTTTGAAGTGGAAGGTCGGGAGAAGGTAATTGGGTATGTGCGGGAAAAATACGGTAAAGAGAATGTATGCCAAATTTCAGCGATTGGTTCTTTGAAAGCCAAAGGGGTAATCCGCAATGTGGCAAGGGTTTTGGATATTCCCTTCGCGGAGGCGGATAAAATCGCCAAGCTGGTTCCGGATGATTTAGGGGTGAGGTTAAAAGATGTGATGGAAATACAGCCTGAATTTAAAGAGATGGCGGAAAATGGCAGCGAGAGCGAACAAAGAATGATCAAGATCGCGTTTGACCTGGAAGGATTGAATAGCAACCTATCAACGCATGCGGCAGGGGTAATCATTATGGATGCGCCGATCTCCGATGTCATACCAACCTGCACTCCGACCAAGGGTAATGATATTCAGTCCATGTTCACGATGAAATATGCCGAAGCTCAGGGCGCTGTTAAGTTTGATTTTCTTGGGCTGAGAAATTTGTCCATCATTGATAAAACGCTGGAGTTGATCAATGCCAAGCGTGAAGAAGATGATCAATTGGATATTTCGCTGATCCCGATGGATGATCTGAATACTTTTCAGCTGTTGTGCCGAGGAGACACGACCGGAGTGTTTCAGCTGGAATCGGAGGGAATGAAAAAGCTGATTCGAAAATTAAAACCGGATTATTTTGAAGACATTATCGCTTTGATCGCCCTTTACCGACCAGGTCCACTGGGATCGGGGACGGTTGATGACTATGTTGAGCGTAAGCACGGACGACAAGGAACAATATATCCGCATCCCAAAATGGAGCAAGTACTGAGTGAAAGCTATGGGGTAATGGTTTATCAAGAACAGGTAATGCGAACGGTTCAAGTTCTAGCCGATTTTACTCTTAGCGGGGCCGATATTTTACGACGTGCCATTGGAAAAAAGACGCCGAGGATCATAAAAGAACAACGGCAGAAATTCATTGATGGATGTAAAAATAATGATATCAATGCCGACTTGGCGAACCATATATTTGACCTGATTGATAAATTCGCGGGATATGGTTTTAATAAATCACACGCAGCCGCTTATGCCCTGATCAGCTATCAAACTGCTTGGCTCAAGGCCAACTATCCTGTCGATTTTATGGCCGCTTTACTCACTATCGAACGCAACAAACCGGACAGTGTGGTGAAATTGATCAATGAGTGCAGGGAAATGAATATACAAGTACTGCCGCCAGACATCAATGAAAGCGAAATGATATTTACGGCTCACGGCGATAGAATTCGATTCGGGCTTAACGCGATCAAGAATGTTGGTGAAACAGCGTCGGAAAGCATTTTGGAAGCCAGAAAAAAATGTGGTCGCTTTGAGACCCTATTGGATCTTTTTACTCAGATAGATGCGTCCAAGGTGAGTTCCAGAGTATTGGAAGCCCTGATTAAAAGTGGCGTGTTTGATTCTCTGGAACCCAATCGGAAAAAAATTCTTGAGGGGATTGAACAAGTAATAGCACTGGCAATCGCTGAAAAGTCCATGAATATCAAAAATCAAATGTCATTTTTCGATCTTTTATCTGAGGAGGAACAGAAAAAAAGCAAAACTGAAGTGGAGCTTCCGGATATCCGAGACTGGAAACCGAAAATGAAATTGAAATTTGAAAAGGAGGCATTAGGGTTTTATATATCAGGACATCCTTTAAATCCGTATGTGGATGAATTGAAAAGCTATGCCCAAATAACACGCACATCGGATTTAAAAGAAGAGGGTCGTGCCTTTAAAAACCGCGAACCTGTTTATTTATGTGGTGTCATTGCTTCCAATACCATTCGTCTGACAAAAAAGGGGAATCAAAAAATGTCGACCCTCACACTAGAGGATTTGTGGGGGTCCATCAAGGTCATGGTTTTTTCCAAAGCATTTGCCGGTGCCGCTGAACTCCTGGAAGGGGAAGAACAGGATGATCCGGTAATGATTACGGGATTTGCCAGAATAAATAAAGAAGATCAATCAATCAGCTTGGTTGCTGATACGATTAGTGCTTTGCCGACACTTCGTGCGGAAAAAACCCGCCATATCAATATTGAGGTGCCTCTCGAATTGGAGACCTCCGATATTGAATGCCTGAAAAACACGCTTGAGCAACATCCCGGAAGCAGTTTGGTTGATCTGGAATTAATCACTGAAGAGAACTGCAAAGTCCGGGTGAACTTGCCCAATAAAATTGCCGCCTCAGAGGAATTGGTGGATGCTCTGGGGGAGTTTATCCCCTTGGAGAATGTGAGTTTTGAATATGTCAGAATGACGGCTCCTCCCTCGAACGGATAAAGCAAGGAACAATTTCCTAATTCCGCTGAAAATCTTATTAACTCTATGTTTTAAAAAATACGATGGTCAATAACCAAATATTAAACAATCGATCCTGAAAAATGATTTTCGATAAAACCGTTGAGATGAGTTTTCCGCTAAATCTATGGGTAAAAAACGAAGGTGTTGAAAATCTATTAATAGCTTAGTTGTTCACGTTCTTTAGTCTTCTACTATTTGTAAATCAAATTGGGAGTTTCCAGTAGCACCGTGGTGTCAGCTTTGATCGATTTAGTGATCCATACATTTCCGCCTATAACCGAACGCGTTCCGATGATTGTATCGCCCCCCAAAATGGTGGCACCGGAATATATAATAACATCATTTTCTATGGTGGGGTGTCGTTTGGCCCCCCGCATTCGCTCACCGGCATCCATTGGCAGAGAAAGTGCCCCCAGTGTCACTCCTTGATAAATCCTGACATTGGTACCAATTTCAGTGGTCTCACCAATCACAATACCGGTCCCATGATCGATAAAAAAGCTATCCTCAATATGCGCACCAGGATGTATGTCAATTCCTGTAATACTATGCGCGTACTCAGTCATCGTTCTGGGTATTATCGGTACTTCCAATTCAAAAAGAATATGAGCAATACGGAAAATCATTATCGCTAATAGTCCCGGATAGCTGAAAATAATCTCATCATAGCTATTCGCTGAGGGATCTCCTCTGTATATCGCTTTAACATCTTTTGATAAAACTTTTCTTAATTTCGGTATTTGATCCAAGAACTGAATCGTAATCACTTGAGCTTCTTTATGGCAGTCTGAGCAATGTTTGCCATATCGAAAACAATTATGACGCACAGCATTGGTAATTTGTTCCGAAAGCATGTCAAAAACCATCGAAACCGATTGGCCCATATTATATTTTAAATTGACCGGATCAAGTTTTCCACCGATAAAATAGCCGGGGAAAACAATTTCTTTCAATTTATCAATAATACCAATAATCGATTCAACAGAAGGAATCGGCGCGTGATTAATATGAGTGAAGGTATCCTCGTCATCACAACTATCGATTATTTTATCAACAAGATTTACCAATTGGTGACGGTGTTTTATTGTATGATCCGCCTCAAGGTTGCAGACTTGTTCAGATTTTGGGTCCACGGGCACTTTGCCTCCTGTCGGACATTTTTCATTTTGCGCGAAAGAGTCCAAAAACCGCTGATTTCGCTTCGCTCTGAGTCAAACTTGGGATCCGCATAGATATCCTCATTTGTTCGAATATCCGGTAGCTTGCCCGCCTCCTTGCGGATTTTTTGTTTTTGGAGTAGTTGGCGAATTATTTATCGGTAAATATCGTTATGTCAATAAATTAGATCAGCATTATGTATCAGATACACCCAGGACGATTTATCCGCGTCGATTGGTAAGTGTCCGATGTTACATGTTTTTTATCAACCAACGGTATCAGTTGATCCGCAGCTGTTCGCATCCCATAGCCTTAAGACACCGGACCAAAAAAATTGCACTGAAAGTCCCCTTGCTCATTATTATATGTCACAATACCCACTCATCCCTTATGGACGAGTGGAAGAGATGTTTTCTGACCAGGCATCCGTTCCCTTGAGTAGTGGTACTGTCTTCAACTTTAATAAAAACGCTTATGATCGTTTGGAAGCATTCGAGTCATTGCTTAAATCGAAGCTGACGGATTCAGCTCTCATCCACGCGGATGAAACGGGAATCAATATCAACGGAAAACGCCTCTGGCTTCATTCTGCTTCCAACGATCATTGGACACTTTTTTCTCCTCATGAAAAGAGGGGTAGTGCTGCAATTAATGAAATAGGCGTTATTCCTAAGTTCAAAGGCGTTCTTTGTCATGACCATCGGAAACCCTATTTCAACTATGGTTGTCAACACGCTCTATAGTAATACGCATCACCTCAGAGAACTTGAGCGTGCCTGGGACACACAATAAGCAGCAATGGTCAAAGAGATGCAAATCCTGCTGAGAGCAATGAACCAGGCGGTTAATGATGCGGGCGGTCAATTGGATGCTTTTGCATCCTCAAAATACAGAAAGAAGTACCGTTCCATCTTAGAGAAAGCACAGCTTGCATGCCCGCCTCCTGATGAAGGTCGGAGGAGGGGCCGTCGAGGCCGCATTAAGCGGTCTCAAGCCAGAAAGTTTCTTGAACGACTCATGAACTTCGAGACGGAGAGCTTGCGATTTTTGGATGAACCTGTTGTTCCGTTTACTAATAAGCAAGGTGAAAATGACATTCGCATGACTAAGGTTCAGCAGAAAATATCCGGCTGTTTTCACTCAAAAAAAGGAGCGGAGATGTTCTGTCGCATCCGGAGTTATTTGTCGACTTGTCATAAACATGAGCTAAGTGCTAGCGAAGCATTGCGCCTTTTATTCACTGGCAAGCTTCCTGACTTCTTATCCGCACGATAGGAAATTAGCTGAACAGTTACTTATTTTTTAAGGTTTTTATATCGCAAACACTCGTAGTGAAAAGCCCGTAACTATATGAGTTATAGTTGATTCTTGTGTTTGAGAGTGAAGTGGCGTACCCCTTTGTTT
>CAZJUM010000146.1:0-6437 GCA_964549175.1 uncultured Pseudomonadota bacterium
AAAGGGATATTGCTGCTTAACTTTTTTGAACACAACATTTGACTATATCTCTCGCGCTATAGCTATTGCGCTTTTACCTTTCATGTATCCGACTACCTTGGATACAGATAACTTTGGCGGAATAGAAACACAGATATGAACATGATCGACACAAAGATGTCCTTCGAGAACTCTTGATTCTTTCTGCTTTGCCAGATCATGGAAAACATTAGCTAAATACTTCCTGACTCTGCCATAAATAACTCTTTGACGATATTTAGGAATGAAAACTATATGGTATTTGCAATCCCCTTTTGTATGACATAAACTCTTAAAATCTTTCATAAAGTCCTCCATTCTATTTTAGTTTAAAAAAGACCTTAAGACTTTATGAAATTTATACTTACACGGTCAAACCTTTGGTAAACCCCCGGCTAAGCCGGGGGTTTACCACTGTTAATTAAGAAGATCCAAACTGCGATCTTCGTTTTATAGTTTCCGTCTGATCTTCCGGCGCACTTTTTCCTGAAAAAACCAAACAAGTTTATCTCTCAAATCAATTGAGGAATTCTGGCCAAAACATGCGAATTGCTTTAAAATAGCAATTATTATGAACTGAGAGTCTTATATTTTCCGCTCCCGTCTGATCCATCCTCATATAACAACGCTTATGACAGGAAACCATACGCCCTCTTCCTCAAACACTCAGAAAGCATCAAGAGCGTTTGTATAAAGGTATCATGAGTGAATTTTCTTACGGCTCAGCAGTTCCCGGGGTATCCGGATTAGGTCTTTTTTCCCGGGGATTTGAAGGAGATGGTGAGGGTCGTCTTTCTTTTGACTTGAGGTATCTCTGTTAAACAATTAAGTTTTAGCCTACTTTAACCGATCTATCGCAATCAACACCAATCGAGCGAAACCTTGGCAAAAAAGTCAACTGAATTTGTCTGTCAATCCTGCGATGCCCGTTTCCCAAAGTGGACGGGTCGCTGCGGACATTGCGGAAAATGGAATGCCTTAGCGGAAAATACTGCAACTAAGACATCGCGCGCGGGATGGATGGAATCCGGCAATCAATTGGAAGCATTGAGTGAAATTAAATCCGATGCGAATGCGGAACGGTGGCGAACAAAGGTATTTGAATTTGATCGAGTCGTTGGCGGTGGAATTGTTAAAGGATCATTCGGTCTGTTGGGGGGAACGCCGGGTGTGGGGAAGTCAACGCTCATATTGCAACTTTTGGCCAGAATTACACTACTAGATAAAAAGGTATTGTATGTATCCGGCGAGGAATCCGCCAGCCAGATCAAACAACGCTCTGAGCGTTTGGTCATTCGACAGGAAGGGATCTTAATTCTAATTGAATCCAATCTGGAGAAGATTTTGTCTGTCATGACTACCCAAAAACCGGATTTTGTGGTCGTTGACTCCATTCAAACCCTGTATACGGAAGAAATCACCGCCAGTTCCGGTAGTGTGTCTCAGGTTAGAGAAAGCGCGTCGTTGCTGATGCAATATGCCAAGCAAACGGAAACCTCAGTAATGCTTATCGGACATGTGACCAAAGGAGGGGATATCGCCGGACCCAGAACATTAGAACATATGGTGGATTATGTATTGTACCTGGAGGGGGAAAAACGAGAGCAAAGCCGGTTATTGAGAACGGTTAAGAACCGCTTTGGCAACATCAATGAAGTGGGACTTTTCAAAATGACCGCCAAAGGACTGGCGGAAATCAAAAAACCCAATACCCTGTTTATTGATAAGTTTTCTTCAACTCACCCGGGAACGGCGGTTTTTGCCGCTTATGAGGGAAGTCGGACCATTTTCTTAGAAGTTCAAGTGTTGGTGGGCGATACCCAGCAGAATAATCCGGCTCGCACAACCATGGGCATGGATCGCAATCGTTTGAATGTCATTATTGCTGTATTGGAAAAACATCTGGAAATGGATTTTAGTCGAAATGACATCTATGTCAATTTAGCCGGCGGATTTCGAATCAATGAACCCGCAATTGATATGGCGGTGATAGCGGCCATCATATCCAGCCATTTGCGTGAAACACTTCCGGAAAAAGCAGTCTATATGGGTGAGGTGGCATTGACGGGAGAATTTCGGATGATCCCATCGGTGGAAGACCGAATATATGAGTCCGAGCGTTGTAACTTTGAGCGTATCATCCTACCGAATGCGGCCGTACGCGCGAATAAAGGAGTCCCTCCCCTAAGCAAGCTGGTCGGAATTCGGGATGTGCGGCAACTACTGGACTTCATCCAATAATTGCAGCACCAATGATATCCATTAACTTGAATATTTCAAAACGGATAAAGGCCCGTACTTATATGCTATCAACGAACCGGAAAAGAGTTTTACGACCAATCGCGATTATTTTAATTGGTCTGGTAATATCCGTGCAAATAGCCAACGCAGAAGATAAAGTCAGGGAAGTGTCAGTGATTGAGGTCGAAGATCAGCTATTGATTCAAAATCTTTATAAAGATAAGCGCTATCAATTCGTCAAAGATGAGGCTGAGGACTATTTGAGGAATTATCCCACCGGTTTGTTTCGAGCGGAAGTGTTGTTTTATCAGGCTCAGACGGATGTGATCCTAAAAAATTACGCGGCGGCACAAGCCAGTTATGAGCAAATAGTCCGGCATCACCAAGACTCTCTCTTTTTGGAGGAAGCCTTGTATTACGGCGCTGTAATATTAGTCCGGGAGGGCAATCCCGATTTAGGAAAATCGTACTTCATACAACTGAGGGAAAAGTTTCCCGAATCTAAGTACATCGCTAAGACAGAGTACCCGCTGGGGAAAATGGCCTTTGATGACAGCCAATGGGAACAGGCTGAGGAGTATCTGCGAAAAGCGATCAAAGCGCGCGGAATCCCGAAAGATCAAAAACTGGATGCTCAACGTTTATTGGCGTGGTCATTCTACTTTCAAGAAAAAAGAGAATCAGCGATCAAATGGTTTATTATCTTGCTTAACTTGGATATTGACGATGATTCCAAAGCGGAAATCTGCTTCAGATTGGGGATTGAGGCATTTAAAGATAAAGAATACGGCAAGGCGATCGACTGGCACGAAAAACAAATGTCTCAATGGCCTCATGAAATGTTCCGGAATAAATCTCGGTTTCGAATCGCTGAAGCCCTATTTGCCACCCATAAGCAAGCTGATAAAAGGGTCACGGACGAAGACAAATATAAGGCAATTAAATTGTACTCCGCTAACTTGTTGGACCTTGAACCCTTCGAGCCAGAACTGAGTCGACTGCATCGTGGCCGGTTATACCTGTCCTTAAAAGAGAACCAAAAAGCCGAAGGAGATTTCGAATTTCTCCAAAATAACATACCGGCGTATTATGATAACATTGAGATGACCCTGGTGCGTGCCGATTTAAATTACAAAATGGGAAACTGGCCGAAAACAATCGAATTAATGGAACGGGTTTTAACCAGCTTGCCAGAAAAGAAAAATGACTTCTGGTTTTTGGTTGATCTTGCCAAAACAAATGAGCAATTGGCTCAGGAGAAGGTATATGAAGTTTTTAACTCGGAGATGACGGGTCTTAAATCGCGATCATATTATGATCATCAGACCACTCAATATTATGAGACCGCTTATCAAAATGTTCCTGACGGAGAAATAGAAAACCGATTGACGATGCTGGCGATTTTGGTGGAGCGACATGAAAAAGCCAAAAACTTCGAACGTGTAGTGGATCTATATAAAGATGTGATCAAGTACCATAATGACAAAAAGAAAATCGCCGAAATCACGCTTTATATTTCCAAACTCTATCTAAATCATTTTAAGGATAAAAAATCCGCTCGAATTTGGCTTCTGAAATTGCATAAAAAAGCCAATAATCCTGAAAATTTCGAAGCCTCATCATTGCTTTCTAAGTTAGCCCTTGAGAAAAAAGATCTAAAATCAGCCACTGTATATTTAAGAGATCTGACGAAACAACCCATTAAGGGCACCAAGTGGTATGTAGAGGCAAATTTTAGATTGGCTGAGCTGTATCAGGTTCAGGAATATTGGCGCAAAGCGGTATATTATTATTCTGTCGTTGCTAAAACAAAAAAGCAATCAGTACCCAGAACTCAAGCCAGAAAACGTTTAAAAGAGATTCAAAGCTATCTAAAGCAGCTTAAAGCAGCGAAAGAGGCTCAGAAGAAGACTACATCAACAAAAAAGTAAACGGCCCCTGCCGCTCCACCGCAGCGGAAGACTCTCAGTCAGGATATGAATTCGCTTGATTCGCGGTTATTTCCCCGAACGCGCCTTATTGACCATTAGTTGTTGTGACCGCGAGTTATGGTTCACAACGCCGCAGGATATCTAAAAAATCATCCCCGTATCGCTCAAGCTTTGTTTCACCCACACCGGAGATACGCCTTAATTCTCCTTTGGTTTGCGGACATTGATAAGCCATTTCCCTCAATGTCGAATCATGGAAAATAATGTACGGCGGTAGTTTCAGTTCCTGAGCGATCTCTTTGCGCAATTGCCTGAGCTCTTCCCATAAATTTTGTTCGCGCGCATTGGAGAATGTCGAGGATTTTGATGATTTGGGGTGATTTATTGTCTGTTTTGAGTCGAGACGAAAACGAACCGTTTCTTTTCCTTTGAGTACGGGAATGCTTTTGGTGGTCAACTGAAAACCGCCGTATCCGTTAAAGTCAATGGTAAGAAGATCAGCCGCGATTAGTTGCCGAAAAATGGATTTCCATTCTTGTTGGGTGTGTTCTTTGCCAATACCGAAGGTAGATAATTGGTTATGAGCAAAATGCTGAATGCGATCGGTTTCTTTTCCTAACAATATGTTAATCAAGTGTTGAGCACCAAATCGTTGTCCGGTTCGATACACACAGGATAAGGCTTTGCGTGCCAGTACGGTCCCATCAATGATGTGTACCGTTTCAAGGCAGGTGTCGCAGTTACCACAAGGTTCAGGATATTCCTCACCAAAATATTTTAACAAGACCTGTCGTCTGCATAGATGTGTCTCACAATATCCGAGTAAGGCGTCAAGTTTTTGCTGTTCTACTTGTTTACGCTTTTGATCGGATTTGGATTCGGCCAATATTTTTTTTAACAAAATAAGGTCCGCCAAGCTATATGTCATCCAGGCATTGGCTTTAATTCCATCACGTCCGGCCCGTCCGGTTTCCTGGTAATATCCCTCAGGACTTTTGGGGAGGTCCAAATGAGCGACAAAGCGAACATCGGGTTTATCGATTCCCATTCCAAACGCGATGGTAGCGCTGATGATAATTTTTTCATCTTGTAAAAAGCGATCCTGATTGGCTTTTCTCAGCTCAGGATCCAATCCCGCATGGTACGGAAACGCGCGAAAACCGTGATCGGACAGCCATTTGGCGGTCTCCTCTGCTTTGCGGCGACTTAGACAATAAACAATTCCGGAATCGTTTGGATGTTCGGTTTGGATAAAATGAAGCAGCTGGTGTTTGACATTTTGTTTGTGGACAACATGGTAAGTAATATTCGGGCGATCAAAGCTCGAGATAAACTGCCGCGCCTTTTGTAGTCCGAGATTTTCCAGAATCTCCTGATAAGTGGTTTTATCGGCGGTTGCTGTTAACGCGATGCGAGGGATTCTCGGGAAACGTTCATGCAGAACCGTTAATTGGATATATTCCGGTCTGAAATCATGCCCCCATTGTGAGACACAATGCGCTTCGTCTATGGCAAATAAAGCGATTGAAATCTTAGCCAAAAGGGACTGAAAGCGTTCCGTCATCAATCGTTCCGGAGCGACATATAGAATCTTAATCGTCTGATTAAGGATTTGATTCTCGACCATTCCCATCTGTTTTGGCGTAAGGCTCGAGTTAAGATAAGCGGCATTGACGCCTAATTGCTTTAATGATTGAACCTGATCATGCATTAAGGCGATTAAAGGGGAGATGACAATTCCCATTCCTGACCGGATAAGAGATGGAATTTGATAACAAAGTGATTTGCCTCCCCCCGTCGGCATTAATACAAAAGAGTCTCCGCCCGCTATCAGATGATCAATAACATCCTGTTGACGATCACGAAATGTATCAAATCCGAATGTGGATTGTAAAATGTGAGCGGGTGAGGCATTTGGTCGCATGAAACTAACTCGTTGATTTGCTGGTTGACAGAGGATGAGTTTTATCCGATTCACAATCTCTTCTTGACCGCATTCTTTGACCAATACTATGATGCTGAATTCTTGTCGCTAGCTCTTTGTTTCAGATTGAGACACCAAGAAAATCAGCGTCAAGTGAGACAATAAAGTCGATCAATCAAAATCTAAGGACAAACATAGCGTTTGGCCCATGACTGGATTCGTAACTGATTGAATACCCTAGATTTAAATTAAGATTTTCGCAATGTCGGATGAGATATAGTCAAATGTTGTGTTCAAAAAAGTTAAGCAGCAATATCCCTTTC